>NZ_JXYY01000032.1:0-15168 GCF_016082235.1 Spiroplasma sp. hyd1 | reverse complement strand
AGTTTTAGTGNAATTTGAGAAATGGATACNCTTGATTGTGGTAATTTTCATTTATTAGTTTTAGTAAATAGGAAATCTAAAATAGTTTTTTATGATATTTTATTTACTAAAAAAGCAAGTANNGTGTTAATGGTTTTAATGAAAATNATTAAACAAATTGGTNTTAGNAAATTTAGTTGTATTTTNACAGATAGAGGAAAAGAATTTTATANATGAAAAACAATAGAAAAACATTTTAAAATAAGAGTTTATTTTTGTGACCCTGGTAAACCAAAACAAAAAGCATTAGTNGAACGNATAAATAGNGATNTAAGGCGNTGATTTGNNCNAAATGAACCNTTNATTAATATTCGTAGTANATTAAAATCTGTTTTAGATATATTAA
This sequence comes from Spiroplasma sp. hyd1, assembly GCF_016082235.1. Classification (NCBI taxonomy): domain Bacteria; kingdom Bacillati; phylum Mycoplasmatota; class Mollicutes; order Entomoplasmatales; family Spiroplasmataceae; genus Spiroplasma; species Spiroplasma sp. hyd1. The sequence continues at coordinate 14,783 of NZ_JXYY01000032.1, read as the reverse complement.
ATACTACAATTAGACCGTGTTTGGGATATTTTACATCAAAGCAATATTTTAAAAAAGTTTTTGTAAATTAAACTAATATTTTAATGTATAAGATTAATAAAGTTTATTTTTTGTTGTGCTTATTTTTATAATTTTGAAAATAAATATTAAAAATAATATTTTGTTTTAATATTTTTTGTAATTATTGATTTTTATTTTTAATTTGTTATAATTTTATTAACTTTTTATGGTTTGGCATTTACAATTTACACATAATAGAAAACCACAGTAATTAAATTAATTAATAGTTTTTGAAAAAAATACTAGTACGACTAAAAGGTTTTGTTGTTATTAAGAGGAATGATGATTCTAAAATGGGACAATTAAAAATGATAATATTAAGATTTCCTAGAAATAAAAATGGAAAGACAAAAAAATTGACTGCAAAGAATAAATAGGAAATAAAAAATAAATCAATATATTTGTTATCTTTGTTAAAAGAAATTGCCCCAACTAGAAAGACACTTATTGATAAAATCATTAGGATTATTAATGTTACTCAAAAACTAATTGCTCTTTTAAGCAGAAAGAAGTCCATTTTTAAGATTCGCATTATTCTTCACTCATTTCCTTTATTTTTTGATATATATTTGATTTATCAAAGGCATAGTATTTTTCATATTCTGCTTGAATATCTCAGACTATTTCATTATTTTTTTCTTTTTCTACAACAATTTGACCATGATCCAAAATAATAAAGTGATCAATATAATCAGCAAATTCATTAAGAATGTGGGTAACAATAATAATTGTTTTACCATTTTTATGTAAACTAACTAATAAATCAATTACAATCTTTCGGGTCATAGCATCTAAACCGGTGGTTGGTTCATCTAAAATATAAATGTTATGTTTTAATAAAAAACATTGTGCTAAAAGAACCTTCTTGGCCATTCCTGTTGATAAAATATTTAAGGATTGGAATGCTTCTAACTTAAAAAAATCAATAATATCTTTAATTTTTTCTTTTTTAATTTTTTCTTGCTCTAATATACATCACATTTGCAGATAATCAAATATATAAATTTTAGATAGGAAAACAACTTTTTCTGGGATATAACCAATTTTTTGCTTTGATAAAGGGTTGGTGTTGTTTAATCTGTTGATATAAATGTTTCCTTTTTGATGGGGAAATGCCCCAAGAATTGTCTTAATTAATGTTGTTTTTCCAGCCCCATTATGTCCTAAGATTCCAAAAAAACTTCCTTTGGGAATAGTAAGATTCATGTTAGTAAAAATTGTTTTTTTTAAAAATGATTGAGATAAATTTGTGATATTAACTGCTGGTTCTGTAAAAGTTATTGTTTTTTCCATAAAAACCTCTTTTCTATTAATCATCAATTGTTTCAAATCAATCATCTGTTACTGTTTTATAAATTGTGTATGGTGGTGTTTTTGGATAACAATCCATTCCTATCTTACGTTCAGCAACAATTCGATAATTTCAACGATCTGCCTCTAACTCTGTTTCATAGACATACTTTAACTTCCTTTCAGAAACATATTATTGAATTATTGGAATTTTTATTTTAAAGTAATTAGCATTTCAAGTTTTTAAATAGACAACATAGCTTTTATACTTAAATTATATCAATAAAGTTTTATTTTTAAGATTGTAATACTTTACAAAAGCATAAATAATTTTTGAATGAGAATTATAGGGACATTTTTAAATAATTTATTATAAAAATAGTATAATATTTATATTGCTAGTAATCATTTTTAGGTTTTAAAAAGATTTCTAATTTTATTTTTTGTAAAAATCAACCAATTAGAGGGAGTAAATAAATGAGTGTTAAAAGTAATTTAGACAAATTAAAGAACCAAATTGGGATTAAACGTTGTGTTATTCTTGAAGGAAATGTTAATGATATTTATCAAATAAATAACGGTTATGTTGGTTTAAAAGATAAGTTACGTGGTTTACTAAAAGAAAAAGGTTTTAATGACATTTTTACTTGAGATCGGATTGATGGTTTAACTGGTGGAAATATTAAGAACTTAACTTTAACAGCTGAACCACAACAAAAAAGTAAAGAAGGTGAAGCTTATGATTTTGGTCAAGAAGTGATTAATAATGCTAATAACCAAGATAATGGTCCAACTGGACAGTTTCCAACTTTAGCAGAGTTTTTTGCTATTGTTCGTCGTAATATGCTAACACCAAGTCCCAAAAAAATTGCTTTTGTTGCTGATTTTTCAGATTATTTATTTTCAAATGAGCAATCATTAAGCGAAGAAGAACGTGTTAATTTAATTTCCTTAAGTAAGGCTTTTCGTGATAAAAAATTTGACCAATCAGAAATAGTTGATTTTGATACTGCGATTATCTTTATTACCAATAGTGTTGGAAAGTTACCAACATCATTTTATTTAAATAATCCGGATGTTACAACAATTACTTTAACGAAACCAAATCGGGAAGAACGTGAAAAATTTATTTTAACTAACAAGAGTTTTTTTAAGATTACTGAAGATTTAAGTACTGATGTTTTAAAATTACAAGATATTTATGATACGATGGAGGGATGAACTTTGAAAGAAGTTTATCAATTAATTAAATTCTCAAACAATATTGCTGAACGATTACCGTTTGAAAAGTTATTAAATTCTTATCAATATGGTGACAAAGTTTCACCTTGAGAAGAAATGAATTATGATAAATTAGCAACAATCGAAACAGAGTTAAAAAAACGAGTTATTGGGCAAGACCATGCGATTGTTAAAGTAAAAAATGTTGTTTATAAAGCCTTTACGGGGTTGTCTGGCGTGCAATATTCTTCAAAACGAACAAAACCCAAGGGAACGTTATTTTTTGTTGGTCCAACGGGGGTTGGAAAAACTGAATTAGCAAAAGCTTTAGCAAAGTTTTTATTTGGGGATGAAAAAAACTGTATTCGTTTTGATATGTCAGAATATAACCAGGAAGCTAGTGATCAAAAATTAATCGGAGCACCGCCAGGTTATGTTGGTTATGAAGAAGGCGGTCAATTAACTAATGCAATTAAAGAAAAACCTTTTAGTGTTTTATTATTTGATGAGATTGAAAAAGCACACCCACGAATTTTAGATAAGTTTTTACAAATTTTAGAAGATGGGCGTTTAACAGATAATAAGGGACAAACTGTTAGTTTTTCTGATTCCTTCATTATTTTTACTTCAAATATTGGTGCTGCTGAAGTTGATGATAGTTTATCATTCTTAGAAATTGAAAAACAATTTATTCAAAAAGTTTCTGATCATTTTCGCACCGAATTAAGACGTCCAGAATTATTGGGGCGAATTGGAAATAATATTATTCCGTTTAACTTTATTAAGGATATTAGTTTTAAGGCAAAATTAATTACTCAAAAATTACGTCCAATTCAAGTAGCGATATGAGAAAAATATAAGGTAAAATTAGAATTTATTCAGTTAGAACAAATTTTGCCAATCATTATTCAAGATGCCGATGATAAAAAGGGGGGGCGTGATTTGTTAAATAGTATTGAAAAACATGTCGTTGATGGGTTAAGCTCCTTTATTTTTGCCAATCAAACTAGTTTTAAAGCGGGTCAAACAATCTTGGCACAAGCTAATGGTCAACAAATTGAATATAATTTAAAATAAACTATGAGTAATTTAATTAATTTTAATCGGTTTGTTTCTTTTACAACAATTGAAGGTCCGAGAAACCGGTTTGCCTTATGAATGCAAGGATGCATTATTAATTGCAAAGGATGTAGTAACCAAGAGATGATTCCTTTAATTAATCGGAATGTAATGGAAGTTAGTGAACTTTTCAAAGCAATTAAAGATGCGCAAGAGCGCTTTCAAATTGAAGGAATTACAATTTTGGGGGGCGAACCGTTTATTCAACCACGGGCATTATTGGAATTAGTGACGTTGTGTCAAGCAAACAATTTAACAGTAATTGTTTTTTCCGGTTTTTTATACGAACTATTGCAAGAAAAACACCCGGAAATTTTAACTAAAATCGATATTCTAATTGATGGGCCATTTATTATTGAAAAACTAGACAAAAAACGGCGTTTAATTGGTTCAACCAATCAACGAGTAATTAAACTAAGTGATACTTATCAAAATAATGATTATTTTGAACAAAATATTATTGAAGCTGAATTTACTGTTACTAAAAATAATAGTATGATTATTAATGGCGATGGTGCACACCTCGTCAACAATGAGAAAACAATTTTAACAAAAGAGGAGGACAAAGAAGATGGGAGCATTTAAACTAGATGGTGATGTGTTTTTACATATTAAACAAGATATTATTAAAGTTGGGGATAAATTAGAATTTAAAGCAATAAATGGTGATATGAGTGATTTTCATATCGATGATGTTAGAGCAAAATATAAAGTTATTTCGTCAATTCCAAGCATTGATACTAGTGTTTGTTATACTCAAACAGTTAAGTTTAATGAAAGTATGAAAGATTATAATAATGCTCGTTTAATTACGATTTCAAGAGATTTACCATTTGCGCAAGAAAGATGTTGTAAATCATTTAAAGATGAAGCACATTTCTTAATTTCAGATTATAATTATCGAGACTTTGGGGCAAAATCAGGATTAGTTTTCACTGATTCACAAATTTTACCACGAGCTGTAATAATTTTAAACGAAGACAATATTGTTGAATATCTTGAAGTTGTGAATCCGGTTGGTAATGAATCAAATTACCAAGCAGTATATGACTTTTTAAGTAGTAAAAAATAAAAAAAGTATTGATAAAATACTTTTTTTATTTTAAAGTTAAAAGTTCTTTGATCTCATCAAGGTCCCGTAGCTTTTCTTTATCAATGTTTAGTTTAAAACCATAGCCTTCTTCTTTTTTATATTTTGGAATAACATGAAGATGATAGTGAAAGACTTGTTGAAAAGCTTCACTTTTTTCATTACTAACGTAGTTAATTCCAACAGGTTTTAAAACTTGATACATTTTTTGGGCAACTTTTTTTCCAACTTTTGCAACAGCAGCTAAATGTTTATCATCTGTTTCACTATAATAATCAAAGTGTTTTTTTGGAATTATTAAGGTGTGACCATCACTATTTGGAAATAAATCTAAAAAAGCGTAAACAAGATCATTTTCATAGATTTTTTTACTCGGAATTTCTTGGGCAATAATTTTACAAAAGATGCAATCACTTTTGTTCATTTTTACATCAGCTCCTTATGAAATAATTATAGCAAACTTATAAGGCGAGTTATAGCATCTTTGCTTTTGGGAAAGGAAAAATAAATAGTTAAAAATTTCTAACTTTTTTAAAAAATTTATTATTTTTCTGTTATAATTAGTGGCTATAAATCATCTAATAATTCCTTAAATTTTGTGATATAATATATATGTAGCAAACAGAATGAGAGGAGATGATTATAATGGAAGATAATCGTACAAAAACAGCTCATGATGAAGCTAAAGAAATTGTTGGGCGATACCGTATGTTAGGGGAAGATATTTATTAATATCTTGAAGTATTAAAACATCAAATTAGCCAACGAAAAAAAGTATTGAACCTAATGATTTAAAACAAGCAGCCTACTTTGAAGAGTTACTAGTATCTGTCAAAAAAATCTGAAATGAAAAATACCAGGACTAAGTAAAGCTCTTATTTTATGAAAGCAAAGCAGTTTGCTTTTTTTAATAAAAAAAGAAGATTTTTAATCTTCTTTAACAATAAATGATCCAATTGCATCAAATAAAGTTTGCGAGTAAACATTTTCTGGATTATAACCAAAGGCTAATGAATATAGTCTTGTTTTTGCTGCGGTTTGCAAATCACTAAACTGAGCAAAAGTATATTCAATTCACTTTAAGATTTGTCCTTTAACATTTGGCACGTTTGTTGGAATTCCGTCTTTATCATAAAGGGCATTTCCATTTTCATCATATGTTCCTAAATAACCTGTTTGATTATATAATCATGATAATGAACGTTTAGCGCCTCCTTGTTGTGATACTCATGCTTGGTCTAGGTTGGCTGGTGTTCCTCCTGACCCATATCAAGTTAATGATAATGGTTTGTTATTTGTCTTAGTATTTTGATAATTAATGTTCATATTTTTCATTAAGTCAATTGTATAAATTGGTAAGATTAGAACAACTGATCCATATCTTCGGTTAGCATCTAAAAACTGATAACTTGAAGGACTTGTTCCTTCCCCTGATTTAATAATCCCTGGTGTTGCGGTTTCAATAATTTTTTGTTTATATGCATCAGCATTATTTAGGGTTGTAAAGATTTCATTTTTACTTTTATTGATTCCAACAAAACCTTTAAAGCCACTAAGGCCAAAGATTGGGTCAATTCCTTCGTTAATCATATTTTTAAATTCATCACCATTTTTGGCATTAAACATATTTTTTAAGTTAGCTGTTAGAATATCTTCTTTGTTTGTTAAATCAGTATTTAAAGTTGCAACATTTTCTAATTCTCCACCAGTCTCGAATAGTTTATCTAAACTAGCTTTATCTAATTTTAATTCTCAAACCATCTTAACATATGAATTTCAACGAGCACCACTAATTGTGTCTCATGATTGAATGGCATTAAATAAGGCACTGTTACGATTTAAATAAATTTCTGTATTATCACCACTACCATAACGTTTAATTTCGTTTTGGTGTAAATAGGTTGCAGTAATAATTTTATCAATTACAGCTGGGACTTCAACATGTTTATAATAATCATTAAAACGAATTTTTAAAGCAATTTTCTTTTCATCTTCTGTCATTTTATTGAAGTCAGTATAGTCATTTCCTGCAGGTTTAATTTTAATCTCAAAGTTATTTTCCCCTTGATCTTTTTGTGATTTCGTATAATCAGGTGATATTGTGGTTGATTTTCAGAAATATGATTGGACTCCTCCAACAAATCATTTTTCTGATTGGTAATCAGGTGCATATCCTTGGCCAGCAATTATTAATTCTAATGGTGTATAATTTGATATTCCAGTTAAATATTTCGTGTACAAATTATCAAGAGCAACTTGTTCCACAAAACTAACAATTTGTTTTGCTAATTCATTTTCTGGCTTACTAACATCAATTGTTACTCCAGTATAACGAGCTCTTGTTGCTTCTTCTGAGGCATAGAAGAATTTCGAAATATTAGTATCTAATAATCGGACAGCCATTGTTTTTAGGTCCGCTTTTGTAAAAATATCATTAAATGAATATTTTACGTAACTTGATTGATTTTCTGAATCAATTTGGGCAATAATTCAACGTTTAACTTCAACAGCAATTGCTGGGTCAGTAAAACGCTCAAAGTTCTTTTTCCCACAAGCAACAACAGTGGTGCTGGCAGAAGTAACAATTGTTATTGCACCTAAGATGCTTAATATTTTTTTCATTATCTTCTACCTCCTATTGTGCTAAAGTCATCACGATATCAATTTTGATCACCATTATTATAATATTTTGTTTTATCTTTTTCTCAAGTTTTAAATTGATGTAATCAAAAGGCAGTTTGAGTAGAGCTAGTATGAAGTCCTGAATAATTTGTTTTAATTTGTTCATCTCAATATTTTGATTGAGCAATTTTATCGACAATAGCTTTTGTTTTAATTTCTGCGGCGGGTCCACCAGTTTTATAGCCTTGAATCGTTTTGTTTTCTGCTTCAAAACTACTATATAAACGTTGAACTGCTCCTCCTGATAAGTTTGTTGTCATTGCGCTAATAATTAACGTAAATCAATCAGCATTATCGTGTCCTTCACCATCTTTAAAAGTAATAAAGTTTTTTAATCATTGGTCAGGACCTGCTCCATTTTGTAAAATTTTATTATTGAAAAAGTCATAAGTTCAGAATCATCATGTTTTATCATCAGCTGAACCAGAAGATGAAGACAATGTCGCGTATTTCTTAACCTCGTCTAAAACTTTAAATTTAAGTTTGCTAGTACTATCGTTATTAACTAAACTACGGTTTGTTAAATACCATAAATATTGGGCATTAGCAAATTGTGTATTCATTTTTTGTTGTGCTTTATCTGTTGTCATAATTTGTGATTTATCAGACATTGCTTTATATGAAATGTTTGAATAATTTAAACTTTTAAATTGTCAATCACTATTATAAGGACTATATGATGTTGCGGTTGCGTCAGCTAAATATTCACGACCATCAAGATGAACTAAATTTAGTCCATTTGTGTCAAAGAAGGCAACTACCATATCTTTAGTGTTACCGACTGTTCAGTTTCCACTAATTGAATCGGCAGTAGCTTTTCTCCCAATAGCAGTTACTGCTGCATCTAAATCAACAACTGGTGCTGTTGATGTAGCGCCAATACTATCATAAACACTTGCTTTTAAAATATTCGATTTAACAGCATCCGCTTGTGTACTTAATGTTAATAAGTCTGTTGATGGTGTTGCAGTTCCTTTACTATTGTTAATAAAATCATCTCAACTTGGTGCGGTTTTTAAAGCAGTTAAATCAGTATTAATTTGATTTTGGGTGTTTTCATCAAAACTATCTTTTGTAAAACCAGTATCAGTTGGTGTTACTCCCGATTTAAAGGCATAAGTTATTTTTGAAATAGCTAGCGGTTTTTCGTTTTGGAATCAGTTTTCAATAAGATATTTTTGAAATAATGAATATTGTCCAGAATCATATGATTGTGATAAAAATGGTTTTCCAATTGATGTTTTACTTGCATCAGCAAAAACAGGTGTTGCTACTGGTGGGAATTTAACCATATATTTAGTAACATCATAACCTTCTGTTTTTAAATTTCCGGCAATTGTGTCTAAACGAGTATTAATTGCATCAATTGTTAATTGACTTAAATCTGCACCAAAACTTTCACTTGTATTATCTCAACTAAAAGCTAAAGCTACTTGTGTTCGTGAGTTTTGATCACTAGTATTTCAATCTTTTGCTTGTCCTCCGCCTTTAAGAAAATCAGCGAAAGAACTTAATTTAGTTACTGATGTATCAGTTGTATTAGTTTGATATGTTCGCATATTATTATTTAATAGAATGTTAGTTAACATTTGTGTTCCACTAATTCCTCCATCAGCACCGGTTGTCATAATAGTGGCTTTATAATTCTGCTCTTCAATCTCATATTTTTTATTTCCACTAGCACCAGTAATATCTTTATAATTTAAATCTAAAAAATCATGATATTTTTTTTCTCAATTTTTTTGGTCGCTATCTTTAAAACTTTGTTTCTTTTTCTCAACAATATTGTTTGTGTTTTGAACTAATAAATTTCATTGGTCTTTTAAAATGTCTTTTAAATCTTTATAGTCTGCAATATCACCAACTGTTGTTTGAGCAGTTGGAAAAAATTTATCTGGATTAGCTAAAGCTGCCACATTTAAAATTTGCGTTAATTGCACTGACATTTTAGTTCTTGTTGGTCCATCTCATTGTGATGGATCATTTGTTCATGTTCCATTCCCCGCATCAACAAAGGGATTTGCTAAAACACTTCAAATATCAGGGGAAGTAATTTGTTTTCCACCATAAATTCCTGGGAGTCAAGCTCAAATACTATCACCATTCCCATTTTTATGTTGATTGTTATTTTCTTTATTACTACATGCCACTACCCCAGAAGTTGTTGCCCCGACTATTACCACACTGCTAAGTACTGATAAAAGTTTCTTCATTTTGATTCATCCTTCCTTTTGACTTATTATTTTTTGTACTTTTTGATAAAAAAATACTAAGTACATTCTATTAAAAATTTATAATAAAGTCTACTTTTATTGTACAATAAAAGTAGACTTTATTTTTAAAAAAATAAAGATATTTCACTTGAAAATAACGCAAGAAGCTCTTATAAAGGAGGAGTAAAAATGCAAAAGATTGAGATAAAAGATTTATTTGTTTCTGCTGATAATGAGATGATTTTAAATGGTTTAAATTTGACTGTTAATATTAATGAAATTCACGCTTTAATGGGGCCAAATGGAAATGGAAAATCAACTTTGTTATCAACAATTATGGGACACCCTAGTTACACGGTGGAAAGTGGGGATATTTTAATTGATGGTGAAAGTATTTTAAATAAAACAGTTGATGAACGCAGCAAAATGGGTGTCTTTTTTGCAATGCAGTCACCAGTTGAAATTTCTGGAGTTTTAAATTTAGACTTTTTAAAAGTAATTATTAATGCTCATCGCGATGCTCCAATTAAGTTACCACAATTATATAATGACATTAATCATAATATTAAAAATTTAAAAATTGATGATAGCATGATTCGCCGTTATTTAAATACTGGTTTTTCTGGTGGAGAAAAGAAAAAAAATGAAATTTTACAATTAAACTTATTAAAACCAACATTGGCTTTAATCGATGAAATTGATTCGGGGTTAGATGTTGATGCTTTGAATGTTGTTAGTGCTGAATTAAATAAAATGCGGCAAGAAAATTTTTCAGCAATTATTGTTTCACATTATGATCGTTTTTTTAATTTGGTCCAGCCAACCCATGCCCATGTCATTGTTAAAGGGAAAATTGTTAAAAGTGGTGATTATAGTTTAGTTAAAAAGATTAATGAAGAGGGTTATGAATGATTATTGCAGGAATTAAACTTAACATTTGATAATAAAAAAGCAGAAGCAAAACCTTTGACGGGGATTGGCTGTGCTGCGCAAAAAGGAAAATAACAATGCGAGTTTTACTGAATCAGCAAGAAGAAATTATTAGTGATAATCTTTTGATTAATGATACAACACAAAACTTAACGATTGAAAATACTAATCCTGGGCAAGTTATTAATCTTAATTTTTCAACTAATCTTTCTAATAAAACTTTTTTAATTTTTTTAAATTTAACTGCCGAAGCAACCATTAACTATAATATTCCTGCTCAAGATCAAATTAACATTATTAATATTTATAAAAATCGTGAATGTGAGCAAGTTGCTAATCTTTTTTATAATGTGCTAGAAAAAACCCATGTTAATGTTTATAATTTAAACATTGTTAATAGTAATATTACCGAAAATGTTACTTTTAATTTACAAGGCAAGCGTAGTACGCTTAAATATTATCTCGCAAGTTTGGTAACGCATGATTATCAAAAAAATGCAATTATTTATGCGCACCATTTAGCGCCCGCAACTGAAAGTGATATTAAAACATATTCAATCGCAAAGGATAATTCATTACAAACCGTTAAATGTACTAGTCACATTGAGAAAACAATGAGTAAATCAGAGGCTCATCAAGAGTTACGATTATTAGTTTTTGATAAGACTTCAAAAGCAATTTCTGATCCAATTTTATTGATTGATGAAAACGACATTAAGGCAAGCCATGCCAATGCTGTGGGAATGTTAGACCCTGACCAAATCTTTTATTTACAAACAAGAGGTTTAACAGTTAATCAGGCACGAAAATTAATTTGCATGGGTTATTTTAAAAATGTGATTGATGCAATTGAGGATGAAACATTACAAAAAAATATTATTGATGAAATTGATAAAGAAATTGGAGAATAAATATGATTGATTATAAAAAAATTAGAGCAGAATTTCCTTTTTTTAAAAATAATGCTGATCAAATTTATCTTGATAGTTCAGCGACTAGTTTAAAACCACAAGTTGTGATTGATGCGATTAATAATTATTATACTCACTATGGAACTAATCCTCATAATACTGATAGTGATTTAGGGTATGAAACAAATGTGCAATATGAAACAATTCGTGGTAAGATTAAGCATTTTATTAATGCTAAAAAAGATCAAGAAATTATTTTTACGTCGGGAACAACATATAGTTTAAACCAAATAGCTTATGGATTAAGCGACCTTATTCATGCCGGAGATGAAATTTTAATTACAAAACAAGAACATGGGGCAAATATTTTACCATGGTATCGTTTAGCATCAGAAAAAAAGGGTTATGTTAAATTTTTACCAGAAAAAAATTTTAGCATCGATTTAGAACAATTATCAAAAGTGATTACTGCTAAGACAAAAATAGTTTCTTTTGCTAATGTTCCCAATATTTTAGGTTATGAAAATAATCCGATGGTAATTATTGCAATGATTAAAAAAATTAATCCTGAAATAATTGTTGTGGTTGATTGTGCGCAAGGAATTATTCATATGCCAACTGATGTTCAAAAATGAAATGCTGATTTTATTACTTTTTCTGCTCATAAAATTTTTGGGCCAACTGGAATTGGAATTTTATGAGGAAAAGAAGAATTATTATTGAAACTAAAACCATTAATTGTTGGTGGCGGAATGAATGCTCGGATTGAAGGCAACGGGTCAGATTATCTTTTAAAGGGATTACCAGACCGATTAGAAGCGGGATCACCTAATATTGCTGATATTTTTGGTTTTGGAGCAGCGATTGATTTTGTTAATCGACTTACATTAAAAGAAATTATTAGTTACACTCATCAGTTAAAACAATATGCGCTTGAGCAATTTAATCAAAAATTAAAAGATAAGGTTATTATTTATAATGCTGATGCTAAAGCGGGAACATTGGTGTTTAATGTAAAAGATGTTTTTTGTCAAGATGTTGCGACGCATATCGGTAGTCGTAACAAAATTACAGTTCGAAGCGGTGATCATTGTGCTCGGTTAATTGGAGAAATTATTCCGGATAAAAATACAATTCGTGTTAGTTTTTCAATTTACAACAGTTATGAAGATATTGATTTATTAGTAACAGCCCTTGCTAATGAAACCGCTTTTTTGGGAAGGTTGGTTTAAATGGAATTTGATAAAAATGATCCAATGTTTTTACGGCAAATTATTATGGAACATTATTCAGAACCACAATATAAGGGGTTAACGAAAGAAGCCAACGCACACTCAATTCATCAAGCTTCAGAATCATGTATTGATGATATTCATTTAGAATTAATAGTGGCCGACCAAAAAATTATGATGGCACGATTTGATGGTGTTGGTTGTGCAATTTCAACTGCATCAACAGATATTATGGCGCAGGAATTAGAAGGAAAAACCATTCGTGATGGTTTAGCGATTATTGATAATTATTTTGCAATGGTTTTTGATAAACCATATGATGAGACAAAGTTAAACGAACTAGTTGCATTTATTAATATTGCAAAACAACCTAACCGAATTAAATGTGCTACAATTGGTGTCACTGGTTTTCAAACTTTATTATTAAATTTATTAGATCCAAGTAACAAAAAATAAAGGAGGTGTTATTAATGTCAAAGTTAAAACAAGAAAAACAAATTAAAGAAATTTCTAATTATAAATATGGTTTTAATGACGGAGATATTTCTTACTATAACACGGGGAAAGGTCTTAATGAAGATATTATTAATGAAATTTCAGATCATAAAAATGAACCAGCGTGAATGCGCGAATATCGCTTACAATCATATCGTAATTTCTTAAAAATTAATAACCCAAGTTGGGGACCAAATTTAGAATTTATGAATTTTGATGATTATGTTTACTATATTAAACCAACTGATCACATTGCTACAAAATGAGAAGAAGTACCAGAAAAAATTAAAAATACTTTTGATCGGTTGGGATTACCAGCAGCGGAACGAGATTATTTAGCAGGGATAAAAGCTCAATATGATAGTGAGCCGGTTTATGGTAGTATGTTAAAAGAAGTTGAAGAAAAAGGGGTTATCTTTTTAGATTGTGATACGGCGTTGCGTGAACATCCTGAGTTATTTAAGAAATACTTTGGGACATTAGTTCCAAATACAGATAATAAATATGCCGCTTTAAATAGTGCCGTGTGGTCAGGCGGTTCATTTATTTATGTTCCGAAAGGAGTTAAATTGGAAAAACCATTACAAGCTTATTTCCGAATTAATTACGAGAACAGTGGACAGTTCGAACGAACATTAATTATTGTTGAAGATGATGCTGAATTAAATTATATTGAAGGATGTACTGCGCCAATTTATTCTCGTGATTCTTTGCATGCCGCAATTGTTGAAATTTTTGTTGGGAAAAATGCTAAAATGCGTTATACAACAGTTCAAAATTGAAGTGACAATGTTTTAAACTTAGTAACAAAACGAAGCATTGTTGAAGAAAATGGCCAAATGGAATGAATCGACGGTAATATTGGGTCAAAAATTAATATGAAATATCCAAGTGTTATTTTGAAAGGAAACAATAGTAAAGGACAGTGTATTTCGATTGCTGTTGCAAAAGAAAATGTCATTCAAGATGCCGGTTCAAAAATGATTCATTTGGGGAAAAATACTTCTTCAAAAATTATTTCAAAATCAATGACCTTTAATGGTGGAACAGCAAATTATCGTGGTTTAGTTCACATTGGACCAAAAGCTCAATATTCAAAAGCACGGGTTGAATGTGACACCTTAATTTTAGATGGGAAATCACATTCAGATACAATTCCACAAAATAAAGTTTATAATAATGAATCACAAATTGAACATGAAGCTACTGTTAGTAAAGTTTCTGAAGAACAATTATTTTATTTACAAAGTCGCGGGTTATCGGAACAAGAAGCTTTAGAAATGATTATAATGGGGTTTTTAGAACCTTTTACAAGAGAATTACCAATGGAATATGCTGTTGAATTGAATCAATTAATTAAGATGGATATGGAAGGCAGTGTTGGTTAATGGCCGTTGTTGATAAACAATAGATTCGACAAGAAAAGCTGCTGGCTCGGCAAAACATTGCTTTATCATTACGTCATCAAAAAGAGCAACAAATTTTTGATTGTTTTTTTAATAATAATATGATCCAAAATAGTAAAAATATTGCCCTTTAT
>NZ_JXYY01000143.1:0-15536 GCF_016082235.1 Spiroplasma sp. hyd1 | reverse complement strand
AAAAAACTACTTTACAGTTGTGTAGCATCTTTTTATCCGAGGTAGCAGCTTACTCCATTATTTTTATTAAAATCTATCTTTGGTTTTTCGGTATTCCAAACAAGAAAAACATTAAATTTTTTATTTTTAATTTATTCACAACAACAAATTAAAAATATTTAATTGTATTAAATACAATTAAATATTTAGAAACATTATGTAAATTAATTAGAAGTTTTTTCTTTTAAGAAAGATTAAACTATAATTAATTTTAATATTTAGTCGCTTTTAATTGTATTTATAACAATTTAAATATTAACAATTAACATAATTTAATCGCTAATATCCAAATTATAACATGAAAATATTTTTATAAAAGCTGCCCCCCCCTTTTTTTTGTTATAATTGAAATTGGTAGATAAATTAATTATTTCTTATGAGTTGCAATTTAAAGAGATATTTTAATTTGATTTTTTGTCTACTTAAAGCAAAAATAGCCTTTAATTTTAAAGGCTATTTTTATTGTATATATTATATTTGTTGTTATAATATATATTGAGTAAGCAACTCATAAGATTACTCAATATAAAAAACACCAATTTTAGTCGCTTTTAATTGGTGTTTTTTATATACTTTAAATAATTTTAGTTCACATAAATTATTTTTTTAAAAACTATTTATGAAATAAAAAAAACAATTAAATTTAAAATTTAATTGTTTTTTTTATTTCATCTGTTATAATTTGGATATTAGCGATTAAATTATGTTAATTGTTAATATTTAAATTGTTATAAATACAATTAAAAGCGACTAAATATTAAAATTAATTATAGTTTAATCTTTTATTTTAATTAATTTTTAAAAGTATAGTTAGGTTCTATCCACCTTACTTAATTTTTGTTAAATAAATAATAATTTTAAAGGTTTTAAATTTAAAAAAAATAATTAATTTATAAATATTTTAATTGTATTTATACAGTTTTTTTAATTTTTTATAAATTAATTATTTTTTAAATAGGAGGAAACTATATGCGTTTTGTAATGTGTTATAAAATTGGCAATGGTTGAAAACCAATAAAAGATGATAACAATAATTTTATAATTGAAAAAATATTAAATAATAGCAAAACAGAGTTAAAAATATCAAAATTAAAATGTAATTTAAAAATTATTGATAATTGGTTTTATTTTGTTGAAAAATATAAAACAAAAGAAATAGAGCCAATTTTGGATAAAAATAATTAAATATATTATTGCAGTTGACCCTGCTGGAATTGGTCAAACTGGTATTATTATTTATAATGTTTTGCAAAAGAAAATAATTAATAATATTACTTTTAATTCCAAAAATGAAGAAGAAGCAATAAATAATATGTATTTAATATTAAATGAGTTTAAAAATAAAATTTGTTCTTATTTAAATAAAGTTATTGTAATAATTGAAGATTATCAACTTCATAAAGGTTTAAAAATAACAAATCCTTTATCTACTCCTAAATTTATTGGTGGTTTAAAAGTTTTATGTAAATATCTATTTAATTTAAATTATGTTTTACAATCGCCAGTTGTTAAGAAAAACTATCTTTATAAAGGAAATATTAAAATGACAGAACACGAACACGATGCTTGAAAACATTTACAGTATTTTTTAACAAAAGGAGTTGATAAAAATGGCACAAGCAAAAAGTAATTTATCTAAAAAATCAATAACTAATAAACCTAAAATAAAAAATAAAAAAGTTAATAAATTAGAATTAACTGTTAGATTACATGAAAATCCGATTAAAACTAAAATTAAGGCACTGGTTGCTGGGGGTGTTGAAGTTGATGCTTGTTCGGCTAAATGTCAATGAGACGGATTAAATTACTCAACATTATCAATATATAACCCCTCTATTTTAACTGAGTTTTTGAAATTAAAAAAAGATGATGAGATAAAAATTAAAGGCTCAGTATTTAATCAGTTAAATATAAAAACTAAACGCTATTTTTTATCTTTTAGAGTAGATAGTTTTGAAATTATACAAAAAGTGATTAGAACAAGAACAAATACAAATATTAAAAAATAGGGGGAAAAACAATGGCATTAAAAAATGTAAAATATGTTCTTATAGATGAAAATAACGAACCTATTAAAAATGAAGATGGTAGTTTAGATATTAAAACTGCTGAAATTATTTTAGAAAATACTGCTGAAGTTGAAGAATTTAATGCAAGTAATTTAGAAAATAATAATCAGCAAATCAACGAACTACAAACAAAAAATACTGAATTAACTTCACAAATTGAACAACAAACAATTCAATTAAAACAAATTGAAGTAATTGACTTTATTAATTCTTTAACTGATAATGAAGAATTTAAAAATGTTTTATTAAAGTCTTATGATATTACTGATGATATTGAAATCATTAAAACACAATTGCAAAGTGTTTATGATGAATTAATTAAGGTACAAACAGTTAATACTGGTGGCGTACCAAAAGTAGAAAACAAAGAAAACAATATTTTAGATACAGACAATGTATTTAATAAATAAGTTTTAAATCGTCGTCTGTGCTGCATTGAAAGTTATTTTAATGAATAATATATCAATTTAATGCTTTATAAACGATAAGAAAGGAAATAAAAGATATGGCACAAAACCCACAAAGAATTTTCGGAGATATTGCTAATCTAGCAACACAAAAAGATCGAGAAACATTTGAACAATGATATTTACAAACTTATCAACTAAAATTTAGTTGAGAAGCTTTATTTGCGTGAAAAGAAGCAAATAAATTTGGTTTAACATATAAAAGAAAGAAAAATATTAAATATAATGAAGGTCTAGGAAAAAATGGACAAGTATTTAATACTGATGATAACCTACTAAAATATTCAACAGTGGAATTTGATGATGGGACAGTTGAATTAGATACAATTTTGACTTTTGCTCGTAAATTAGACCCTGTAGAAAGTGATTTTAATCCTAATCTTTGGGCTGCTGATATTGAGCAAGCAATGGATACTGAGGTTGCTTATAAACGCAATAAAATTTTAGAAATTATTAATAAAGAAACAGTTACAACCATTCAAGGCCAAAAAGCAGATGATACAAATGCTTTACAAGTCCACGATGAAATTATGGATAAAATATATGAAAATGGCTTTACCCCATCAGAAACAGTTGTATTAGGTTCTGCTGATTTTATTCGTGGAATTCGTAATAAATTACAGTTACAACTTGGAGCAAACGATCAAATAAATAGCGTAATTGCAACAAGTGGAGCAATGAAAACTGTTGAAGGAACAACATATTATATGGTTCCTAAAAAATTACCAATTATTAATAAAGATGGTTCAGAAGGAACAATTACTCTATTACCAGATGGTGTTAATGCAATTGCCTTTAAATTTAGTAAAAAATATGACCCTCTTATTTTACGCAAAAAAGATCATACTCCGTTAAGAGTTGGTGCTGCTGCGTTAGGTACTGGAATGGGTAATACTTTGATTATGGAAAGGGTTTTATATTTAGGTGGAGCGGTAGTTGAACCCAAAGGAATTATTAAACATATTGTTACAAAAATTGATATTAGTGGAATTAATAAATTAGATAAACCAACTATTCATGTTACAGACCCAACACAAGCAACACCAGAACAGTTAAAACCACAATTTAAAGATGTTGTTTTAAAAGCGGTAAAAGCAGTAAATAGTTCTTTAACTGAAAGTGATTTTGATTACTTTATTGAAAGTAAAGGGGAAGATTGACCAATTAATATTACAAATGATAAAACTGTTGAAGTTCAAATTGAAGGTAAAAACAATGCTAGTGGTCAAACAAATCCGATTGATGTTAAAATTAAAAATTCTTAATAGTACTAAAAAATAGTACTTTTTCGTTTAATAGATATGCCAATTGGAACATCTAAAACAGCCCTTATTTATGCTGTTAAAAAAAATCCAACTAGATTGTCAATCCAACAACAAGAAAAAAGTTTTGGTTTACAGTTATTAGAATTTTTAGGAATTCAAGTTTTAGCCCTTGGTTTATCAGTTTTAACTGGTGGTGTAGCATCTGCTATTGGTCTTGGTGCGGGATTATCTAATTTTGCCGCAGCATTTATCTCGTTTGGAGTAGAAACAGCAACCGATTTTGCTGTAAATCAAATATACGATAAATTAACATCAGAAGTGACAGTAAAAAGTACTGCCTTAAATTTGTTACCAGCAATTGGTGGAATTGGTAAATTAACGCGTGCTGCTCGAACAACTAGAATTTTAAAATTAGCAAAAGAAACTAAACTACTTGAAAAATTAGGTGTAATAACTGCTAATAATTTAGAAGATGTTGTAAAACAAGTTACGGGTAAAAAGATTTTATCTGATAAATTAATATTTGATTTTACCAAACAAGCTAATAATGAAACTTTATTATATACAATTGGAAAATTAGCCCGAAATGATTTTTATAAAGGTTTTAAAGTTTCTAATTTAGAAACAATTAATAATTTATTAAAAATTGAAAAAAATATTCAAAAAATAAGTCCTAAATTAGTTCAAAAAATACCACGCGTAAATGAAAAAAATGCTAATAAATGATTGTCTGAATATGGATTAAATATTGATAAAATAAGCAAAATTAATACTAATGAGTGATATAACATTATGACTAATCTTCATAAAAAAGGTGTTGGTAAAAACCTACTATTAAATGCTAATTTAATGCGTGGTAGCAAAGTATACAATAATAAATTATTAAATATCTTGCACCAAACACCAATTAAATTAAATAAAATTTTAAATCATTTAAACCCAAATTTTTATATTCAAAAAGTAACTAAAAAATTATTAGCCCCAATTGAAAAACAAATAATTGCTATTAAACAAAAAGTAATTAATAAAATTACTGATAAAACTAAAAAAATATTATCTAAATTTGAAACTAAGGCTATTAAAAAAGGCCAATTATTACCTTTTGCCTATGGTTCTGATGTTTTTTTAGCAGTAAAAATTGTTCCATTATCAGTTACGGGCGAAGTTGCTTTAACAATATATTATAAAAATACGCAATATGTCCCTATTGTCGTTATGACAACTTTAATCAAAGCAGAACAGTTTGTTTTGGCTTCTGAACCGTTTAAATTCTATATGAACAGTGAATGGTTTATTGGTTGAGGATTTAAAAAAACAAGTTTGTTTAATTTAGTTTCTTTTGCCCCACTTTCTTATCAGCAAGTAGTAAAAGATAGTTTTAAAATATATCGGACAATTGCTAAGGTATTAAAATTGCAAGAACAATTTAAAAATAACTTTAATAAAGATAAATTTTTAAATACGCTAGAAGATAGTGCAATTACTAGTTTATTGGGTAATGGACTAGCATTTCAAACATACAAGCAATTTAGAACAAAACAAGATTTAAACAAAACAATTAAAACAAAAACATTACTAAATAGTAAAAAATTTATATTAAAGAAAATATATTCTAAAAAAAGTAAATGATAAGGAGATGATTAAATGTTAAATGAATTATGACAAAATGTTACTTTGGAAAATTATAATAATTTTAATCCAATGACAGGTAAAATTACACAAGTTCCAGTTCGTTATAATAAGTTCTTTAAAGGTGATGTAGAATTATGATTTAAAACATTTGCTTTAAGAGCCCAAAATATGATTAATTCCTATTTGAATTATCCATTTTCAAAATTAAAGTTTGAAACATTTAAAGACCCATTATTAAAGAAAATTTGTATTAATATGGTGTTTATTACTATTGAACATTGAACATTTAACCGTATTCCAATTGAGTTTTTTACTTCGGCAAATATGAGTGTTGGTGATATTAATTATTCTTCACAAAACGACCCTATGGCAACATGACAAGGTCTATTGCCTTCTTATGCAAAATCATTGGCTAATTTAACAACTTTAAAGAAAATGTTTCGTACTTTTCAAGAAGAAAGTATTGATTTAACTATGATAGATTTAGAAGCATATTATACTCAGTTAGAAGTTGATGCTTTATTAGAAAAAGAAAAAACTGAAAGAATACAAACTGATGATAAATTAGAAAAGAAAATAGATAATTTATTTAAAATTGATAACAAATCAGTTGTATATAATTCTAACAATGAATTAAGTGTTCCATTTGATAATAAAACTATCATTAAAAATGATGATGGAAAAATTGCAGTTTCAGATTTAAAACAAAATAAAATTACTTTAATTCCAAATGCCAGTAAACATAATAATGCTGACTTTAATGCTGAAACAGGGGAAATAAGAATTTGAGATCCTAGTTTTGGTGGAAGTAAAATAGTTGCGAATTATGATGTTATTGATGGTGGAGTTGCAGGAATTGAGAGTACAGATGATACCTTTGGTACTACTAAATATATTGATAAGTTTTATTTACAAAAAAAAGATTTGCCTAAAATACCCAATGAATGAGAATTATTAGTAGAAAAAGAGCTTTCACTTTCAGTTTTTAATATACCTGAATTTAATAAAAATAAGTATATATATAAAATATGGGTTAGATTTAGTCATAATGAAAAACAATCACCAGCACTTGAAACAAGCTTAGATTATAACGTAGATATTGAGTGAGTTTTTAATCAACCTTATATCAATTTTAACTTATTAATTGGTAAAAGCGGATCAATTAATGCTGCGGGTATGAACTGAATAAGAATTGAAAGAAAAAAAGTAATTTAGAAAGGAGATGATATTATGCCAAAATTAACTATTAAAGATGTAATTATGTTTTTGAAAATTTTTGGAGTTTCATCATTGTTTTTTATTGCAGGAATTATTATTTGTTTTATAGGACCTACTAAATTAGGAATTGTTTGACCTGCATATGTAATTATTGGTGCAATGCTTAATGGTTTTGGGGTTATTGTTTTAATTATTGAAACAATTAGATTTATCAAAACTCATAACAAACAACAAAAACAAGATAGTATTGAAGATGTTATTAAAAAAGATGAAACAAATTAAAGGGGTGTTATAAATGGGGTTGTTACCAGCAAAAAAGAAATTAAAAAAAAGTTATGATATTGATAGTTATTATCTTAATTTAGCATCAACGATTACTAATCGTAAAAATGTTACTGTTCAAAAACATAATGAAATTTTAGAAAAAAGAATTTGTGAAGATAATGCTAATTTTTTAAATCCACGAGATTTAGAAATTAGCATTTATAATCCACTTACTAATCAACAATTAGATACTAAATTAATTAATAACTTTTTAAAAATGCAAGACTTTACTAATAAGAATTGATATAACGAATATAAAATTAATAAGAATGGTAAAGGTGCATATTTTATTTTTGCTAATAATTCAAAACTTAATTTTATTACTATTGATTTTTATAATGACCAATATGACGAATTAGGTAATTTAGTATCTTGTACTTTTGATTATGACCCTTATATTAAAAATGACCAGAGTATTTTTATTACTGAAAAATTAGAAATTGATTATATAACTAAACAAGTAAAAGTTATTAGAAAGTTAAAAACAAGATTATACAGTACTATTACAGACTTATATATTGATGATGCTAAATGGAATAATTATACAACTTTACAAAGAGAAGAAATATTGCAACTTAATTTTATTCCAATTGAAATTATTCCTAATAATCCTAATTTTGAACCTTCTGCTCGTTATGGTAAACAATTCGCTAGTATTTTAGATATTATTGCTGAAAAAATAATGTTAGACCCATTATTAAATAGTGGTAAATTTACCATCAATACTAATGGGGTTACTGGTGTGGTTGACCAAGAAATTAGTAAAATGTTAGCTTCATTTATTGAAAATGACTTGTTATTAGTTGAAGGAGACCCTGACAGTAATTTTCAACCAGTAGACTATATTGCTGGTAATTTTAAAGGTGAACAATTAACCAAAATATACGATTGATTATTAACTAATTACTATAAAATAAATCGCCATCATGTCCCTGCCATTGCTAAGGGAGCACAACAAACTCAGGCGGAAGTTGCTGGTGTAAATATTCAAACAAACGCATCATACGAACAAATGATATATATTAGAGAAATTAAATTAACGGAATTTATTATTAAGTTAATTAAATATGATAATAATATTTTAAATAGTAGAACATTTAATATTAAAAATATTGATGAGTTAATTGTTGATGTTCGCTTACCAGTAAATGCTACTTTAAACAGACAATTAAAAAACAATGAAACTATTATCAATATACCTAATGAAGAAGGAGAACGAGAATAATGTTAAAACCATCTGAAAAAATGTTAGCACAATTAGCAGAAAATGATGAACCAATTGATTATTCAATTGATAGTATTCCGCTAGATTTTTCTAATCAATCGCAGTACAGCGACCCTGATTTAGAACAATTATTTACTGAAGACCGTGCTAGAAATTTATATATTTATAAAATTAATAATCTTGTTAAGACAAAGGAAAAACCAACCTTAAACTACTCTCAAAATAGCGTTAAAATCGGTTTTATTGATAAAGATGAATATATTAAAATAACGGGTTATGAAATTAGTGACTTTAATTTTAAATTACAAATTCAACAAAATACCACAGTCCAAGATAATAGCACAAGTTATGTAATGATTGATGAAAAAGATATTTTAATTAATGATATTTCAAAACAAGACAAAGAATTTTTAGAAACATTAGATTTAAAAATAGTATCTATTAATGAACCAATTAGTGAAGATAACAAAAATGAATGCTATATTATTGAAGAATATAAAAGACCTTATACACCCGATGGTATTGATATTATTAAATCTACTCATTTAGTTAAAATAACTGACTTTAAATGAAAAAATCAAAATAGTATTCATTTAGTTTTACAAAAATCATTGCCTGAAGACACAGTATTTACTGGAATTGAAATTAAATATCCTAAATCAATGTTATTTGGAAATATTAAGTGCTGAGGGAATATAAATGGTATTTATTCTTATCCAGCATCCAACATTGAAAATGCTAGCTTAGCGCCTTTACTATCAATGCCTATTGAAACAAATCCTAATTTAAGAATATTTCAGTATTGATTTACTGAAATTATTTTACCCTGAAATATTGCTAAAAATTATATTAAAGAAGATGATATTTTAGATTTAGTAAATATTGGAAATCATCCAGATAAACCAAGAAAACAAGTTATTAAGTACTCTAGAATTCTAGAAGCCCCTATCGTTGCATATTATAATCCTCCTGGCAAATATTCATATGATGTTAAAATACCTAGTAAAATGCCAGAAACACCATCTATTTCATTACTTCCACCAATATATCCGGGAAATAGACCTATGTATACAGATTTATTAGTAGAAAATGGAACAGTTAAAATTTATGGTAAATTATATAAAGTATTATTAAATTATTTAACATATCGATATAATTATGACCGAAAATTTCCTGGTGCTAAATATGATGAAAAAAGTAATCCGATTAATAAATCGGCTGTATTACGCCAAAAATTTGAAGGACAAAAACCAGAAGATGTTATTGATGGTTTATTTGAAGAATGAAAGTTTAATAATCCAACTTATATTAAAGAAGAAGGTATAAGAAAATTTAAACAAATTATATATATGCTATCAAATTATGTTTATAGTAAATATGCAATTAATAAAGGCTATAATGATGATATTAAAATCATATCTCCTTACTATTTAAAATTAATTTCAACACCAAGATTAATTGAAGGTAGCAAAGAAGAGGGATATTGAGAATTTGAGGATTGTATTGTTAAATTAAAATCATTTTATTTTAATTTTTCAAATAATAATATTAAATTAATTAATAATAATTTATCGGAAAATAAAATTTATCAACTAGAGGCAAATTATTTTAATTGGTTATCATTAACAAATGAATTAGAAACAAATAACATCCCTTCTCTTATTCCTGCTGAAATTAAATTATCAGATGGAGAATATGGAAAGTATTTAACTAATTTAATTGTTTCTAATGAAAATATAGAAAAAATATTAAATTTATTTTCTAGTATTAATGACAGTTTTTATTCAAAATCAGAATGAATAAATTTAATAAATAATATAGTTGAAAATAACTTTAAAATTTTATTTAAGCAAAATATAAATGCTTTAAATAAAATTGAAATATCTGGAATTTGAGGATATGGATATTACGATATTACAGTTTTTACAGAAAAAGAACAAATTAATATTAATAATTTACAATTATTTAATAAGAACAATGAAAAATTATCATTAATTATATTAGAAATATAAAAATCATTTAAAATACTATACTTTTAAATGATTTTTTAATAATTTATATTATTTTTTCTAATTTCAATTTGTAATTTTACCTGTATTTGTATTAATTTGGGGTGTTTGTGGTTCATCGTTTCCATCTCAACAATAGACTAAATTATAATCTCAAATAAAATCTGAATCGTTTTTTAAATGTTGTCAATGTGTGTTTGTGTTTTTATTACTTATAAAATCATTATCAAAATAAATTTTTTCTAAAATATAATTATCATGAAATTTACGAATATAAAAATATCACTTATTAGTTGGTGTTAAAAATTCTTTATTCGGGGCTTGAGTTCTTGGAATATTAGTCCATTTGCTTCCCGCTGGTGGCTGTTGTGGTTTTGCTAATGGTTTTTTTTCAAATTTATTATTATTATTATTATTATTATTATCACACGCAACCAAACTTGTTATACTTGTTCCAATTAAAGTGATTGTGCTTAAAAGACTTAGTATTTTTTTCACTATTATAATTCCTTTCTAGAAATATTTTCATAATTACATATGAAATGATAAATCTGGGCTCGCGGGATTTTCATAATTTTATGAAAAATTACTTAAAGTTTAAAAAAACTTTTGCCGCGCTTTTCAAAATACTTGGGAAAAATTCTAAGCGTTAAGCGAAGAATTTTATAAAGGTTCCCAAATTTGTTTGAAAGAACCCCAAAATCTTTTTTAACTTATAAGTCATTTTATCACAAAAATTTAAGAAAATCAACCGCTCGCCCAAAAAAATATTATATTGATTATCCCTTTAAAAAGGGTTTTTATTTCTTTTATAAAATTATCGTCTGTAACGCATCGAATATTTTTTTATTTAGTGATAAATAAGTAAAATGTTGTAAATTCGTAATTCTATTAAATACTTATACGAATAAGTATAATAATACATAAATAAGTATTTACATACTTATAATTATGAGTATAATAATACATAAATAAGTATAATAATAAGTATTAAGATACTTATAAGAAAGGAAATAAAATGAAAATTATTACAATAGGAGCATTAAAAGGTGGCGTTGGTAAAACCAATTTTACTTTTAATTTAGCAGGTTATTTATCAATAAAAGAAAATAAGAAAATATTGTTAATTGATTTAGACCCACAAGGTAATTTAACTCAATGTGTTCAAATGGATATACCTGAACCGTTAGCTATGAATATGTTTTTAAATCAAGAAAAAAATATTAAAGAATTAATATTAAAAACTGAAATTAATAATTTGGATATAATACCAACCAATATTGGAATGTCTAGTTTAGAAGTAAAATTATTTAATGAAATATCTAGAGAAATTAAACTTATAAAATATATTAATAAAAACAAAAATTTTTTATTAAACAAATATGATTATATTTTGATTGATACAAACCCAAGTTTAAATATTACTAATATTAATGCTTATGCAGTAGCGGATAGTATTGTTTTAGTTTCAGATAATTCTGTACACTCATTAAGAGCTCTAAATATAGTAGGCAATATGTGAGAACAAATTTCATTAGATTTAGAAATTGATAATAATATTAAGGCTATAATATTAAATAATTTTGATACATATTCAATTTCAAAAGACTTTATTAATGAAATTGAACAAAGCAATTTAAAAACAATTACAATACCACAAGAAATTAGAAAAAAACAAGTTTTTAAAGCAAGCGAAATAACTGGAATTCCAGTTATTAAAATTTTAAAAAAAGATGAAAACCCATATTTTAATATTGTTGCCGAATTAGAACAAAAAGGAATAATATAAAAATGGCAGAAAGAAAGAGTATATTTTCGCAAAGTAAAATAGGGACAATAGAAAAAGGTGTATCCAAAACTTTATTAAATAAAGATAATTATTTTGAAAAAGAACAAACAAAAGAAACTACAATAAAAATTAATAAAGGTGGTAAAAAACAACATGTTAATTTAACTTTATTACCTGATAAATATGAAAAAATAAAACGCATTGCTTTTGAAAATAAATTATCCATATCAGCTTTATTTGAACAATTAATTGACCAATTATAAATTCATATTAATTAAAAAAAATATTATTAAAAGAAAGTAGGAATATTGTGCATAAATTAATAAGTTTAGATGATGATTTAAGCAAATGTGAAAATTGTAATTTTGTTATTCAAAAGATAGATGATAAATGATTTACAATCAATGAAGGCGATAGAAAATGTGATAAATAATATTTTTCTTGATATAATTAAGTTGTTTTAGATATAGTAATTATAAAAAATATTAAAGGAAGGTAAATTATCAACTATGAAAAAAATATTAAGTATTTTGGGAACAATTATTCTAATAGAAACAAGCACAACCAGTTTAGTTGCTTGTAATAAACCACAATATAATAAATATGAATTAAAAGAAGAAAAAGAAAAACCAAGCTCACATACTGTATTAAATAATAATAAATGCATTAATATTTTTAATATTCAAGATGAAAAAATAAATTTAAATAAAATAAATGAAATTATAAAAAGTAGTGAATCTAAACCTGAAAATAATTATCAATGTAATATGATATTACAAAACATAAAAGATAAAAATAATGTTACATCACAAGAAATATTAGAAAATATAAATCCTATTATCTTAAAAATGTTTAATTTTGTAAAAAAAGAAATTACAATAAATGATTATAATATTGTTGTTTATAATTCACGTAATTTTAATGATATTTTAAAAACAATAGATATGACAATATATTGAAGAACAATATATTTTAAAATATTTTCTAAAAATAAAAATTTATTTTCAGGAGAAACACCATATATAAGTATTAAGTTTAGAAATTTGGAATAAGTTAATTAATTTTTTATATTCCCATTTTAAAACGATATGGATAAGAAACATAGAACAAAGCATCATATGGGTCATGGTACATTTTACTGTCGGGTGTATTTGTTTTGGTGTCACTAAATCTTAGTTCACTAATGCATTTATCTAAAAATGGAAAGTTATCTAAAATACCATATATTTTGCCTTGGACAAACATTTTTCTTATTCATGTTACACGATTGATTATACCTGCTTCTTTATTAAGAGATGTCTGATGTTTTTTGGCTTTAAACATTTTAATTTTATAACCTAAATAAGGGTAAATATCTTCTTGCAATTTTTGCATAAAGTCGTGGGCATTAATATCATAATGAAATGTCGCATATTCAAAACCATCAAATTTATCAAAAATATTAATTATTCATTGTCCATAATGTTCAACTATTTCATTTAAATTCATTGTGTTTTTAGGTGTAACAACATTTTCTTCAATTAAATATTTATCATATTCATTATTTTCATTAATTTTATAACCACTAAATAAAAACACTGTATGGTCTTCACTACCATTAGCATAATCAACCCCAATTGAATAACTATCAAATTGATACTGTTTTGTATTGGAATTATAAAAATCTTGTAAATTATACTCTTTAATATATTTACGATAATTTCGTAAAACATAAATACTGGGGTCATTATCGTTATATTCAAAACCGTAGTATTCAAGTTCAAATAAATCAGGTCGCTCTTCTTTATTTGCTAAAACAAGTTTTTTAGTAATATCAGGTATTTTATTTCATACAGAACCCATTGTTAATCGCAAATTAAAAATACCCAAACCATTAAATGCTTGTTTGTTTTCTGAATATACTTGGTTGTGTTCTTTTAAAATATTTTTAATTCTTTCATTTAAGGGTAAATATGGGGTTACAAATTTTTCATAAAATACATGGTATTTATCAAAAGGATTAAAAGTAAATTGATTACAATATGTTTTATGAAAATATGTTGTTACTATTATATGTTGTTTTGCTATGTTATCTCATTCTTGAAATGTCCAAGATAATTCTTTTACTGGAATAGGATTATCTAAATTATATTGTTCATTATCATTTTTGTCCGTGTATTTTTCGTAAGACACCTTTAAACTTTTTGAACGAAACATTGAAACTCTTAAATTATTATATCTTTTATCTAATTCTTTATCAGTTAAGATTTCTTTTTCTTCAGCATGTATCATTTCATCTGTTCATACAGATAAAATCCCTGTTCCTTTACCAACTTTTCCCATAATTTTATTACCATTAGCATAACCCGCAAAAGCAATACGAACACCACTAGGAAAAACAATCTCACCACCTTCTTTAACATTTTTAGGTCAAACAATACCATTTTCATTGTCGGGTCCTATATCAATCCCATATTTATCATATAGATAATTACAGACATTAATTGTATCGCCAAATGTAGTATCTTCGTTGGTATTAGCATATCTTCGTAAAATGACCGACGAAGCATCAGTAAAATTACAAGCAAAAAATAATTTTTCGGCTAGATGATTTCATGTTTTATTAGTACCACGCCCTGCTGAAACAAACTTAAAAAAAGTTGGCGAAGTAAAATATCTGGCATAACTATCACCAACAAAATCTTTAAATACTTCTCAATCAAAACCAAAATTATAGTCACTAAAATTCAAATCATATTTTTTATTTAAATGTTCATAACTAGTAATTCGTTTTTTGTTATTTATTTTATTAAATTGTTGCATTTTTTTATTTCCTTTCATCTGATATAATTTTTTATGAATGTATAAAAACTAATAATACTTTGTATATTCAAATTTAAAATATATTTTATAGAAAGGATAATTTTATTAAATGAGTGAAAAAAATAATAAAAAATATGATAATTTATGTAAAGCGGGTTGTATTATTAGTCTTGTTTTTGGTGGAATAATAATGTTGTGACTTTTTATTTATTCAATAATTTGTTTTATTTCAATAGGCATTTCTGTTTATTTTACTGGAATAGGTGTTTTTACTTTATTTTGTAGTTTGGCACAGATATTTCCAATATTATTGTGTGTAAATGTTTTAAAAGAAAAAGCAAAATCACATACTGCAGCTGGTATTGTTTCATTAATATTTACAGGAATTGTTGGTGGAGTTTTAATATTGGTTGGAAAATACGAAAAAGAAAACAAAGATAAAAAATAACTAGAATAACAATAAATATTCGGTAAATAATACTTAGTATTTTTTATTTTTATTGTTTATTTTGTTATTTGATACAAATATCCCCCTGAGATGTGTCCCTCGTAGTTAATTAAGAAATCCAAATCCAGTTCTTAAACAGTCATCAACTGCTACCCACACTTTTTTATTTTTATTGTAGTTATATTAAAATTTAGGCACAGAAACTAATCCTCTTTTTACAGCCAATTTATTAATAATTATGAAAAAAGC
>NZ_JXYY01000029.1:0-15549 GCF_016082235.1 Spiroplasma sp. hyd1 | reverse complement strand
CAAAGAGTACCACTTGTTTTTTTTTTTTTTTTGCTTTAATATATTCAATAAGCAACAACGGACTATTTAAAATTTGTGAGGAGAAAAAATGAATTTACAAAATGGAATGTCAAATTTTAATATCCCAAGCTCAATTCATTTTTTCTTTAATTTCTCATTGGAACGTGTTGCAATATTTTTTCTGGCAAGTATTATTTTATTTTATACAATCTTAAAAGTTGTTACTTATTTTTTTAGAATTTATGCAATTAAATTAAAATTAGGAGTACAAGCAACAAAATATTTTTTTAATGTAATCTTAATTGTTACTGAATTTATTATGACAATAATTTTACAAATGGTTTTTATAAAAATTTATGCTCTCGGTAATGATATTACTACTTATGCTGTGATTGAGACAGTGTTAGTTTTTCAATTTATGATTGGAATTATTATTTTAATGAACAAACAATTTTTAAATTATATTTTTAAATTAATGATGTTAATCTTTACTTCATTGTTATTTTCATTTTTAATGGGAAAACAATTATTGCTTTGACTTGATAAAATTCATAATCATCAAATCTTAGTTCTATGGTTAACATGAAGTATTTTAACTGGTTTTATTGTTGCAATTTTTTACTTATTTGATCTAAAAACAAAATTTGTACATGAGTTTGCTTTTCATTTGCTAATCTTTTTAATTACAATTAGTAATTTTGAAAGCCGACCAAATGATTTACGAGTTTTAAGACATTCGTTACTTTTAAAAATTTTATTAAAACTAATTAAAATTCTATGCTTACTAGATTTGTTTTTTTTGATGAAAACAGTCAAAAAAACAATGCAAAATTTATGAGAAATTACTGATAATAATGAAATCGAATTGGTTGAACTTTCATTATTATTAAATGCCCTTCATTTTTTTAATATTAGTCAAAAAAATGGTTTAGAAAGCTTACCAAATAAATTCTTAAAAAATGAAATTAATGGCTGAATGGGGTCGTTGCAAGAATAAAATAATGCTTAGATTAACTAATTCAATGGCTTATAAAAAACAATTTATTAACAAAGACAGCTTATCAATAAAAAAGAAAAGAGGGAACAAGAATGCGCAAGTTACTTAATATTTTGGCTGCTACAGTTTTAGTGACAACTCCAGCTATTACTGTTGTTAGTTGTAAAAACAAGGGAAAAGCACAAACGGGGGATAAATATAAAGATCCCGAAGTCGAAAAAATGCCAAATGGACCATTAAAATCAAAGATTTTACAAACAACATTATTTTCAAAAATGGCAATTGCTAATCGACATGAAAATTTAAATGGATATACACCATCAACTTTACAGATGTTAACACGATTGCCAGATTCATACAAAGATAAAGATGGCAATTTAGTTGATGTTGATTATTATCGTGGTCGTTATTTAAATCAAAAAGATGGAATGCCATTAAATAATATGGCATCAAATTATGATTATATGAATATCTTGAATAATGACTTATATAATACGGAAAATCAAACAAAAGCAAAGCTTCCAGGATATTCTGAAAATGATTTATTACCAGCAATGCCTAGTTTAGCAGCAAATAGTAATATGTTAAATTATTGATATGATGGGGGACCACTATCAAATTATTCAATTGCAAAAGAAATTTTAGCAACACAACAAGGCGATGCGCGGTTACATAAAACGATTAAGGATGCTTATAACAAAGCAATGTTTGAGTTACCACGAACAACTTACTTTTATGATTTAAATATGAATTATAATCCGTTGGCAACAAAAGACATTAAATTTGATACTACAACAAATTCAAATTTTGTTATTAATGGGAAAAAATTTGCGACAGGTAAATCATTTACCACAGCACAGAAATCAGAAGAACAAGATAAATTAATGGTAATTTTACAGTTAATTTTAATGACTGATATGTTTACGGACCGTTCACAATCAAAAACATATATTAATCAATTAAACAAATTTTTACCATTGTCAAAAGATGCGGATGGGACTTTTTTTGGAAGTATTTTAGGAGCTATTTATTTTCAAATTTTTGGTTCACCAACAATGCCAAATAATCCAAACGAAAAAAATCCAAATTATGAATTAGCAAAAAAAGGTGTTTCAGTAGCCTTAAGTAATTTAGGAGCAACAGGAAATGCAAAACAAGAAATTGAGGCAAAAATTAATAATTTCTTTGCCCAACAAGCACAAATTTTTAGTGATTTATTATTAACAAAACCAATGCAAGATGATTTAGATTTGACAAAACCAGAGGACCAATATAAAAATCGTGATGCAATGTGGAATGGAAAAACACCAAAATTATCAGTAACTGATTTATTATTTAAAAAAGATAGTTCATCAAAATCATTAGCCGAATTATTTATTGAATTTGGAAACGAAGTTAATGGTTGATATACAAAGGCAACAACAGAACAACAAGGGGAGGCCAATAATGCTATTGGAACATTTTTAAAAGTTGCAGGACAAGTTGTTACGCCAGGATTTAAAGTAGTCTTACAATCTATGGCTAAAATGATGATGTTACCAGCAAATGGTGATTTAGGAACTTTAACAATTAATGATATGAATCAGTTTGTTATTGCCTTATCACAAGGAATTTTAGATAATGCTGATTCATTAACAAAAGTTAGTCAAATTTCATGATCTGATCCAAATAACCAGGAACAAAATCAAACAGAAATTGCAAAATTATTAACTGGTAGTGCAGATCCAACCAAACCAGCAGCCGGTTCATTTATGGACGTAGCATTTACATGGTTTAATGATGGAACCAAACCAGTTCGCGCGTTATTAAATAAATTATATTTTGATCCTAATTCAGAAACACGGAAAGATTTATTAGCAATTAATAATGCCTTATATGATTATACGAATACGTTATTATTAGGAGAAAATTGATTTATTAATAATGGAAAGTTTTTAAACGAAAATAATATGCAGTATGACCTTGAATATAAAGGAATTGGTGATGCTGATGTGGCTACTAATCTAAACTTACATGAAAAATGATATGTGGCAAAAGATGGAATTAAAACATACCAAGATTTAAATAAAGCTTATTTAGATGCGTTAGGAAACTATGATTTAGATTGATTTGAAAAGTATGATGGTTTAGGAAATAATTATCAAAAAGTTAATTACAAATATACTATTACTTGGACAAATGTCAATCCTGGTGATGATAGTCATCAATACTGAGTAATTTCTAATACTCAATGATTTGCAAAAGATAGTAGCGGACAATGAAAACATTATTATGATGTTGTGCAAAATGATTAAGATAGTGGTGTAGGATTAAACATGAAAAAAACACTGTTGATGAAGCAAGGAATCTTAGGAATAATTAAGGCAAAAGGGCAATTTATTTCATTGCTCCTTTTAATTTTTATTTGTTCAATTATTACTTCTTGTTTATTTACGACGGTAACTAGTTTACAAGCAGCGAACCGTCAAATGGGATATGGTAGTTTTGATTATAACTATTCTTTTCACTATTCAGCAATGGAATTTGCAAATTCAAATATGCAAACAATTACACCAAGTTTTGCCTTTGATTCAGAATATGTTATTGTAGAAAACAATGATAATAAATTAACATATCCAAAAATTACAATTGGTACGGCCAATAGTGATGTTTTTTACGCTTTAACACAGCAAGATATTACGTTTGACAAAACATCTTCTGGAGCAATAACTGGGTTAGGGTTAGCTTTAAAAATTCGCCAATCAGCACCGAGTTATCAAAATACATTAATTGCAAAATTACGGGCAATGGGGCAAAATACATCAGCTGATCAGTATTTTGCTGATTTTAAAACAACGCAAATTTATAAAAACTTTTTAGGAATTATTATTGATTATATTAATAAACATTTTCTAGTAATAAATCCCACCGCAACAGAAGTAGAAATTAAAAATGCCATTGCTATGTTTACAAATGGGCAAGCAGATCAAAATCAAAAGGCAGTTAATCGTTGAGATTGAGAATTAAAAACAACAAATAATGATTTTTCTCATTTTGAGATGCCTGATATTGACGTCACATTAGGGAAAGACAATAAAACAATTAGCACTGTTAATATAAATACTTTGTTTGATAAAGGTTTACGTGGTAGTTTTGGAGTTGCAGCGCGTTATAAAATAACAGATAGTGGTGGGAATGAAGCAGAGCGAATTCAATATTTAGCGCAATCACCTTATCAATATATTGATAAATTAAACCAAACCGGAATTAATGAAGGACGAATGGTTATTGGTGATTTATTTAATAAGGTTACTTTTTTTGGCAATAATAGTGAACGAAGTTCGTTTATTAATTTTGTTCAAAGTTATTACAAAATGCTCGGAATTGTTAGTAATTTTGCAATTTCAATGCGTCAGGAAGTTACAACGTGAGATATTGTTAATAATTTAAAATACAAAGTAATTGGTTGACATGATTTATTAAAAGATGAGCAATTAAAAATTTTTAATAAGGTTTCTGAATGAGAAGGACCATCTCTTGTTGAATCAACCTTAAACAACTATTATGCTGTTGTTAGTCCTAATTATTTAAAATTTCAAAATAAATCCTTACGTGATGATATTAGGATTGGCCAACAAACTTTTACGGTTGGGGCAACGGGGGGAGACACATTAAACATTTATCCAACAATTTATGAAACTGATTTTATTCCTGATTTTAAAACAGATACTGTTGTTTATTTATCTTCATATTGCATGTGATTATTGTCAGAAGATAATAATAAAGGTTTAATTAGTTTAAAAGATAATTCACGTGTTTTTTTAAAAAGTTTAGCTGGACAACCAGCAGCTAATTTAGCACTTTTTAAAAAATATTATGCTAACAATCCTAATGAATTAGATACTTATGCACAAGCGTTACAAATAAATAATAATCAAAAAGCAACTGATCCTGCCATTGGTACTTTTGAAGCTAAAAATGAAACAAGTCAATTAACATGACGTTATAGTTTATTAGATAAAACAATTAATGTTTATATTTATATTGGATTATTTTTCATTATTATTTTTGCAATAACATTATTTGTTGTTTCATATATTATCATTAAAGAAATGATTAAACGAGAATCATCACAAATTGGGATGTTAAAAGCGGGTGGATATTATCTTCGTGAAATTACTTTATCTTATTGAAGTATTTTAATGCTTAGTGTTCTTATTGCTGTCCCGACCGGTTGGTTAGTTGGGATTACCCTCCAACTCTTTGTTGTAAAATTATTTAATTTATTCTTTATTATTAATTGAACCTTTACTTGAAACTGAATGATTCTGCTCTTTTTATTAGCCTTTTTTGTTGCTTTTCTATCGTTGATTACATTTGTTACTTGTTATTTTTCAATTAGTAAAACAGAAGTATTAAGTTTAATTTATCCAACACGGGAATTAAATGTTGATAATAAATTAGCACGTTCTGTTCGTAGTTTGGACTTCAAAACGTTTGTTGGTCGCTTCCGGATGGTGGTTTTATCAACTTCCTTAAAGCAAGCTTTTACTTATTTAGGCATCTTTGCTTTAGTAACTTTTACTTTAACAGTATCATTATTAGCCCCCGTTTATGCTAAAAACTTTAATACAAACTATTATAAAAATATTAAATATGGTAGTGAGGTTAAATATAGTAATGTTATTAGTAATAGTCCATTGTCATATTACAAAACATATCCGTGAAATGGAATTAATAATGTTCCAAACACCGGGGATCCAACTGATAAATATTTATATCCAATTGGGGGAATGACACCATTAGCAAATTATTATAGTATTGATGGTGGTAAAACAATTAAGTCACTAAAAACAGTAAACCAAGAACCAACAGTGGCAGGAATTTTAAAAGATATGTTGTCATATAACTTTGTTACTTTGTCAGGAACTAATTTATCATTAGGAATTTTTAATTATCTAAATGAATTAATAAAAAATTCACCGAGTGGCGATAGTGTGCGAGCTTTAATTTCTGAAATTTTATGTACTGTCTTACCAAAAGCCCTTGGGATTGGCGCGATTCCATATCCACCGTTTCCAGGCAAAGGTGATTATGTTGCTTTGTGAAATACTTGTTTTAGTAAAGCAACAAACGGGATTATTCCAGCTTCGGTAAAAGAGGATTGAAATAAGAATCCTGATCGTGCAAATCACTTTGCTTTAGGAATTGGAACAATGAGTTATAATAATGCAACTGATGATGTTTTCACTAGTTTTGATGCAGCATATAATGATAAAAACTTACTAGTTTATGGGATTAATGCTAATACAAAAATGCTACAATTATCAGCAGATGATCGTGCTGCTTTAGCGAATAATAATAATAATAATAATAATAATAATCAAGTTGTTAATGCAATTGCAAATGTGACAGCACTTCAGCAGTTAAACTTGTGGGTTGGGAAAGAAATTACTTTGACACCACAATTATCAACCTTACAATATAATGTTGGTCCAGAGCAGTGAACAGAGTTTAGTAATAATAATACCGCATTAGTTAAACAAAACTGGAAATATAACCTTAGTGGTAGTCCAGGGCCATGAAATCCAAATAATTACCAGAGTTTATATTCGTTAGATAAAAGTTATTTTACTTATAACACAAGTTCTAATACAAAATATTATGCTTCAGCAGATCCAAAGAGTGAATATTATAATTTAAATAATGTTGAATTATGAATTCCATCCAATTCAGCAATGGAACAAATTTGGACGAATAAAGTGATTACTTTAAATAATGGTCAACAACGGAAACTATTAGAGGTATCATCAGGATCTAATAAAATAGTACGAAAAGAAACTGTTAATAGTCAGGAATATTGAGTTATTAAACCATATGATTTTAACTTTGATGGTTCATATAGTGGCGACTTTGTTAATGGCATTCCAACAACGTGATATCAAGCAGCGATTGATAATAATTTTATCAAAGTTGTGCCATCATTGACAGTAATGCCAGTCAAAGTTAAAATTGTAAAAAGTATTGCCACTTATGATAATCCACGGTTATTTGTTAGTATGCAGAATGCAAATAAAATTAATTTCTTTCCAACAACAGAATTAAAGGACAATCTTAAGATAATGCAATGGTATAATGGTAAATATACTACGGAATTACAACCATCTGATCAAATTAATCGATATGCTTTATCTTCAACTAATGGTGATTTATCCTTAAATAACTTTACAAATTCTTATACATCTTCTGTCTTGTCGGCAGATTATGTTGGAATTAAAGCCCAAGTGATGAATCGCATTATTGTTATTGCGTTATCAATTGTTTTAATTTTCATTGTTATTATTGTTATAGTTTCAGTTATTACAATTTACTTTGCCATTGATTTATTTATTAAGAAATTTATTAAAATCATTGCGACAATGAAAGTTCAAGGTTATAGTAGATGAGAAATTAATAATTTAACATTAGGAATCTTTATTCCATTTGCTATTGTTGGTTGACTAATTGGTTATTTCATTACATGAGGACTAACTTGAACAATTACGCAAAAGGTTTTAATGTTCTTTAACTTCTATGTTCCAATTGGAACGGGGTTAATTACCTTATCAATTATTTTGGGAGGAATTATTATTTTATATATTTTCTCATATTTTGTTTCTATGAAAAAAATCAACCAATTAAATATTCAACAAATTGTAATGATGGAAAGTTAATTCAATTAAAAAAACTATGCTACTCGCATAGTTTTTGTTTTGATTGCTATTACTTATTAAAGGATAATTCATTGCAAAAAGTAGAAAATAAGGTATAGTTAAAAAAGAAGATATTATTTTAAATAAAATAATATAAGTTATCTTTTAATGAGGGTTTTAAATGTTTAATTTTACAACAAAACAAAAATGAGTGATTAATGGTAGTCTTTTAGGGTTAACTTTAGTGGCATTAATTGGGTTATTGCTTTATCTTTTAAAATTTTTAATTCCTGCGATTGTTTTACTATCAATTGCTGGAATTGGTTTTTTTGTGTTAATGATTGTTTGATTAGTGTTTGAAAGGTATAATAAGAAGAAAGGATAAGAAGAAAAATAATAATGACTGAAAATGAAGTAATCCGCAAAATTAAAGCAATTAGTATTGATAGTGATCAGCGCTTTTCTTTTCTTGCAAAATATATTTTACAAAATTTAATTATTGTTCCCGATATTACAATTAAGGAAATGGCTGAATATGCTTATACATCCGTTGCAACAATTAATCGTTTTACTAAATTTTTAGGTTTAGATGGCTATAAAGAATTAATTCACATTATTAAATATTTTAATCATAATCTTGCTGGTGAAGAAAGTATTATGGCGGGAGAAAGTAATAATGTTTTAATAGTTAATACTTATCATAATATTGTTCGTAGTTTACATGAAACCTTTCGATTAGGACTAAAACAAAAAGAGACTATTAACAAAGTAATAACACATTTAAAAACAGCTCATCGAATTGTTGTTTTTGCTGTTGGGGGAACTTATAATGTGGCGAAGGATTTTCAGGAAAAACTCCTTCGTGTTGGTTTTAACATTATTGCTGTGAATGATTTTCATAATGGTTATTTTTTAGCACAGCAATTAAATGCTGATGATTTAGCTTTTTTTGTTTCATATTCTGGTGAAACATTGGATTTAATTAAATTAGCAAAAATTTGTCAACAAAATAAAACACTAATTGTTGTTGTTTGTCGCCAGTCAAATAATACATTATCTAATTTAGCTAATTATGAACTTACAATTAGTAGTAATGAATCAATTGAACGTTTAATTTCAACAACAAGTCGTTTTGCCTTGTTATTTGGGTTAGATATGATTTATTTTTCATTATTAGCAACTGATTTAGAACATTATCGTCGTGTGTTAGAACAAACATTAGTGGCTAAATTTTAAAATTTACAAATTTTGAGATTAAATTACAGATAACGGGGGTTTTCTTGTAATTGTATTATTTTCTTTTATGATATATATGGGTATTAAGTATAAAACATATTTTTAATGAGAAAGAGGGAAAAACAAAATGGCCAAAGATCCGAAAAAGACAGCGAAAGATATTGTTGATATTGTCAAAGCAGAGAATGTTGTCTCATATACAAATTGTTTAACAAGATTACGACTTAATTTAAAACCGGGAGCAAATGTTGATTTAGAAAAACTAAAAACAACTCCTAATGTGATGGGAATCTTAACCCCGTCACCAACTGAATTACAAATTGTTTTAGGCCCAGGTTTTGTTGCAAATGTTACCCAAGCATTTGGAAAACTAGTTAATGCTAATAAAACAACTTATAACGACAATGATGGTTCTGATTCATTTGTAACAGCAGCCGAAGCAGCGCAAGCTGTTAAAGGCGAAATGAAAGCAAAACAAAATTGAGTCCAAACTTTTTTACTAAATTTTCAAAAATCTTTTCACCAATGATTATTGGGTTCATTGGAGCTGGGATTTTATCAGGAATTGCTGGAATTATGCAATCAGCATATGGGGGAACAATGGATACAAGTCATGCTCCCACTGCTGCAGTGTCATGATTTAAGGCATTAAGTTTAATTTTAGATATTTGAAAAAACGCCTTCATTATTATTGTTGGTTGAAGAACTTGTGAGGTATGAGGCGGTAGTGGTGTTTTGGGAGCGATGACAGCGGCAATTTACTCACCAGTATTTGTAAGTAGCGTGGTTCCAATGCTAGTTGTTGGGGATGCTAACCATGTTAATTATTTAGGAATTAACATTAGTAATCCATTAACAAACTGATTAACAGTTGGATTCCGTCCTGAACTAGTTAATGGTAAATTAGTGTTTAATAATCCATCAGGAAACATTTTAGGAGCATTACTAACAGCAACTGCAGCGTTGTGAATGGAACGTGGTGTTCGTAAGTTTATGCCGGGAGTTCTAGATACAATTGGAACACCAACCTTGGTCTTATTTGGCCTATTATTATTAAATATTTTCTTATTAATTCCAATTTCAGGATATTTATATCAAGCTGTGGCATGATTCTTTGCGCATTTGTATACTAATCCGTTTGGGGCGTTTGTGTTAGCAACGATATTCTTAATGGCGGTTGCCTTTGGTGTTCACCAGGGGTTTATTCCAATTTATGGAATTTTAATTAAGGAAACGGGGGGTTAATGGTTTATTCCCAATCTTAGGAATGGCTGGAATGGCCCAAGTTGGAGCTGGGATTGCTTTATGAATTATGGCAACAAAAGGAAGTTTATTACGTCGTCAAATTCAAGGGGCTTTAATTCCGGCAATCTTTGGAATTGGTGAACCAATGATTTATGGGGTAACTTTACCACGAATTCGTCCCTTTGTAACAGCATCAATTGGTGCTGGGTTTGGTGGATTCTTTATTGGTGTCGTTTATATGTGAGGAAATGTTACCTTTGGCTTAAATGCAATGTTTGGTCCATCAGGAATTTTAGCAGCCTTTATGATGACAACTAATACGGGAAATATTCCATTAGCGGTTGGAATTTATTTAGTGGGATCTGTTATTTCAATTGCCGCCGGATGACTTATTACAATGTTTGGTTATTCGCGAATTGTTAAAGCCGGTGGAAAAGATATGAAAGAGTTATATCGTAAAGACGGAAAATATAAACTATATCAAAAAATTTTATGAACATTAGCTTTTATTACTATTATTGGAATTTTTATTTACTGAATAGTGGCATATTATCAATTACCAAAAGAAGAACGTAGTAAAATGGCCCATGTTAAAGTTGAATAAGATTAATATGTAGGGGGAGAAATATTATGCAAAAAATTGATTTGTCAAAAATAGATATTGAGCAACGAAATCCAAATAGTATGGCACTTGATCAAGCTGATACAATGGGGGTTTTAACAATCATTAATAATGAAGATGCTAAGATTGCGGCAGCAGTGCAAGCACAATTACCAACAATCGCAAAAGTAATTGATTTAATTTTTACTCGTTTTAGCCAAGGCGGAAGGTTAATTTATATGGGTGCTGGAACATCAGGGCGTCTTGGGATTCTTGATGCTTCAGAAATGTTACCAACTTATGGTCTTAAACCAGATCAAATTATTGGAATTATTGCCGGTGGTGATGATGCAATTAGAACACCAGCGGAAGGCGCAGAAGATGACCGCGAGTTAGGTGTTGCTGATTTAAAAGCGTTAAATTTACAACCATTAGATACTGTTGTTGGGATTGGGGCATCAGGACGAACACCTTATGTTTTAGCTGGTTTAGAATACGCAAAAACAATTGGTGCTTTAGCGGTTGGTTTATGTATGACGAAAAACTCAGAAATGTTAGCGGTTGCAGATGAAGTTATTGCGATTGAAACAGGAGCAGAAGTTGTGACTGGTAGTACAAGAATGAAAGCAGGAACAGCAACAAAGTTAGTATGTAATATGATTTCAACCACTTTAATGGTTAAATGAGGAAAAGTATATCAGAACTTAATGGTTGATTTACTTGCTACAAATGAAAAGTTAAAAGTGCGAACAGCACGAATTGTCAAAGCCGTAACAAATGCTAGTGATGATGTTGTTGCCACAACGTTAACTGCAGCAAACTACGCATGTAAAAATGCTATTGTTATGATTTTAAAAAATGTTTCTTATGCAGAAAGTGAAACATTATTAGCCGAATATGATAATTTAGTAACAAAAGTAATTAATAGTAAGTAACAGATAACTTTTAACATCTTAATTTTTAAGATGTTTTTTATTTTTGAAGCGGAGGAGATAAAATGTTAGGAATCTCAATTTATACAAACCAAGGAATTACAATTGAAAAAAACAAAGAATATTTGCAAAAAGCATATCACGCTGGTTTTAAAACGGTTTTTTATAGTGGACATTATTTTGAAAAAGATCATAATGCAGCTGATTTAAAAATATTAATTAAATATGCTCGTGAATTAGGCTTATATACAATTTTAGATATTAGCAAAAATTATTTTAGTTATGACTTAATTAGTGCTTATGCTCCAGATGCATTACGATTAGACTTTGGGTTTTCAACATCAGAAATCCTTGATCTTATTGATAACTTAAAATGTGACATTCATTTAAATGGTAGTGATAACCAGTTAGGAGATTTATTAGAAATTATTAAAGCACGCGGAACAAAACGATTAGCGATTTCTTATAACTTTTATCCAAAGCCATATACTGGAATGGATATTAGTGAGTTTATTTTCCGAACAAAAACATTACAAGAATACGATCTGCTAATCTTCACTTTTCTTGCTTTGTTAGAACATCCCCGCGGGCCTTTATTTCAAGGATTACCAACAATTGAAAAATTTCGGAAAATTTCACCATATGTACAATTACAATGATATCGTCACTTTGGGATTGAAAATTGTATTATTAGTGATACAATGATTAGTGATTCTGACTTAAAGTTCTTAGTAGAAATTAATAACAGTCCAGAATTGACAATTAGATTAGACTATAATAATTTACCAGAGCAAATTACTGCCCTATTAAAAACAAGGTTTATCACATTCGAAATGATGCGAATAGCCACGTTTTAAGATTTGTGGAAAGCCGTGGGTTACATAACAATAATACAAATATTAAGACCTGGAATAATCAACAGTTAGTTGTTCCACGTTATAGTTTATTAATTGATAATTATTTGTATCAGCGTTATAATGGCGAGATTTATTTGACAAAAACAAAACTGTCACTTAATGAAAAAACAAATTTAATTACAAATTTGAAAAAGGAAGGAGTTTTAATTGATTTATTAGAATCTTCCAAAGCACTTAAGTTTATTTAAGATAGAAAGAGACAAAACAAGATATTGTTGGCGTCTTTTTTTTCCAAAAATAAAGATATTTTGTACCTATTTTTTAAAATTATGCTTAAATTATTATTAGGCTTTAAAAGATATTAATTTGTTAATAAAGTTTGGTATACTTATTTTATGTCTATGACAATAGGAATGGAATGAGTAAGGAGGAAAAACAAGATGTACTCAAAAGAATTAATTAATAGTTTAAATAAGGATATTAGAGAACATTTTCCCCATTTAAAAGAAATTGAAGAAAATTATAATATGGTTTTTGATGGGGTTTCAAGAATGGTAGTGCTTGATCGTTATGCACAAAAAGATAATGAGCTAAAAACATTAAAAGCAAATGATTTAGTATTAACAGTGATTAAAGATGATGGTTGATTTCCAACCCGGGGAATTGGAAATGTTGTTGCTGTTGATCGTAAGAATGACACTGTTGATATTCAAATTGAAGCTGATTATGCTCATAATATTGATCCTGATTTATTAATTAATAATTCAAATAATATAATTCGAAAAAACTTACATATGGTTGAAAAGCCATTAGAAATCTTTTACGAACAAATTGCCTGAAGGGTAGGGAATGCACTTAGTAAAAACGAACAAAAACATAATGTTTATCGTGACCAGTTCTTTAATGAATTAAAAGATTTAAATATTATTCCGGCTGGACGGGTATTATATGGTGCTGGAAGTAATAGCGATGTTACCTTTTTTAACT
Organism: Spiroplasma sp. hyd1; assembly: GCF_016082235.1. Lineage (NCBI taxonomy): Bacteria > Bacillati > Mycoplasmatota > Mollicutes > Entomoplasmatales > Spiroplasmataceae > Spiroplasma > Spiroplasma sp. hyd1. The sequence continues at coordinate 2,023 of NZ_JXYY01000029.1, read as the reverse complement.
GTTTTGTAATGCCATTTATTAAAGATTCACGCGAAGGAATTTCAATCCATCGAAAAGAAGTAATGGAAATTATGTCACATGGAGGTGGGGTTGGAACAAATGGTTCATCATTACGTCCTCGTGGAACAGTAGCTAAAAGTGTTGGGGGTCGTTCATCAGGAGCAGTATCGTGATTAAATGATTTATCAACGTTGACCCATTTAGTTGAACAAGGAGGATCACGTCGTGGTGCGCAAATGATTATGATGGCTGATTGACACCCTGATGTAATTGAGTTTATCATTTCTAAAATGCAGAATCCAAAAATTTTACGTTGGTTAAAAGAAAACTCAAAGGATAAATTAATTCGTGATGAAGCAAGTCGAAAAATTAAATTTGTGCCATTATCAGAATTAGACCGTAATCTTTATGAATATGCTTTAAATAATGAAACTGAAATTGGTAATGATCGTGTTATTAATGAAGCACGAATTAAGTTAGAAGAGGGTGGCGCTTGGGAAGTTAATAACCCGTCATTTTTATCGGGAGCAAACATTTCAGTAACATTAACTCATAAATTTATGAAAGCAGTTGAAGATGATGCTGAATGAGAACTACAATTCCCTGACTTAGATAACTACACCAAAGCAGAAAAAGATTTTTATGATGAAAAATGAGCTGAAATTGGTGATATTAATGAATGACAAGCAATGGGCTATAAGGTTAAAACATATTATCGTATGCGTGCTCCTGATTTATGAGATTTAATTAATTTCTGTGCTAATTACTCAGCAGAACCAGGAATTTTCTTCTTGGATACTGCAAATGATATGACAAATGCGAAAGCTTATGGGATGAAAGTTGTTGCGACAAACCCTTGTGGTGAACAACCATTAGCCCCTTATTCGGTATGTAACTTAGCAGCAATTAACTTAGCTAATTTTGTTAATAAAGCAACAAAGGAAATCTTATATGATAAATTAAAAACAACTGTTCAAACTTGTGTTCGTATGCAAGATGATGTTATTGATGCAACACCGTATTTCTTAGAGGCGAATCAAAAACAAGCGCTCGGAGAACGAAGAGTTGGGTTAGGAGTAATGGGATTACATGACTTGTTAATTTTCCATGGTGTTCGTTATGGTAGCAAAGTAGGAAATGAAATTGTCGATAAGATTTTTGAATTAATTGCTACTGAAGCTTATTGAACATCAATTGCTTTAGCACAAGAAAAAGGATCATTTCCGTTCTTATCATCACGTGAAAGATTTATTGAAACGGGTTACATGAAAAAAATGCCAGAAGATATCCGTCAAGCCATTTTAAAACATGGAATTCGTAATTCACACTTATTAACAATTGCACCAACTGGTTCAACAGGAACAATGGTTGGGGTTTCAATTGGATTAGAACCATACTTTGGATTTAAGTTCTATCGTTCAGGACGATTAGGAAAAAACATTGAAGTTAATGCTAAAATTGTTGATGAATGGTTAAAATATAATCCTGAATATACGGCAGAAACATTACCAGATATTTTCGTTGCCGCCATGGATTTAGCACCTGAAGATCATGCTGATACACAATGTATTATTCAACGTTGAGTTGATTCATCAATTTCAAAAACTGTTAATGCTCCACGAGGATATTCGGTAAAAGATGTTGAAAAAATTTACACTCGGTTATATAAAGGTGGTGCTAAAGGGGGAACAGTTTATGTTGATGGTTCACGTGATTCACAAGTATTATCATTAACAACCGATAAAAATCACCCCGCATTAGAACAATTAAACTTAGATGATTTGGGGGTTGAAGTTGATAATCGGCCAAATAAAAAAGTAACCGAAAATGTTAAAACAGTTGGAAAATTACGGGGAATTAATCAGGACCGTAACATCGGAGCTGAAGTTGGCGATGTTTGTCCAATTTGTAAAGAAGGAACGATGATTGATGCGGGTGGCTGTGTTACATGTAATAACTGTAATGTTCAATTAAAATGTGGCTTATAATAATTAATAAGATTTAAAAAAGCAATGATCATTGC
>NZ_JXYY01000028.1:0-15628 GCF_016082235.1 Spiroplasma sp. hyd1 | reverse complement strand
TAAAAAAGGGTATCGCAAGAAGTCTATTATTGTAAAATTCGAAAAAAAGATAAGTAATTATAAAAAGTATGTAAAATATATATAAGAATAAGAAAGGAAGCGGAGTTATGAATACGAACGTTAAACTGATTGAAGAACTTTTACAACAATATTTAAAGGTCCACAATTTAACAAAAGAAGTGATGGTTGAAAAACCACGGCAAGAAGGGTTTGGGCACTTATCAACAAATCTAACTTTATTATTAGCTAAGGATTTAAAAAAAGCGCCAAACAAAATTGCTGCAGAAATTATTGCCTTTATTGAAAAAAATAATAAACCGTATTTTAAAAAAATTGAAATTGCTGGGGCAGGATTTATTAATTTTACATTAGCTGATGAACAATTACAGCACGTTATTAGTGATGTTTTAAAATTACAAACAAAATATGGTCATTCAGCCCCCAAAAACTTTATTTATAATTTAGAAATTGTATCAGCAAATCCTACTGGTTTTTTACATATTGGGCATGCCCGAAACGGTGCAATTGGTGATAGTGTTGCTCGGATTTTACGTGCCGCTGGGTATAAAGTGCAAACTGAATATTATGTTAATGATGCAGGTAATCAAATTAATAATCTTGCAGTAACTGTTTTTGTAAGTTATCTAAATTTATTAGGGAAAAAAACAGAACTACCACCAGAAGCATATCGCGGGGATATGTATGATGAGGTAGCACAATATTTTGTTGATAAGTATCAAGATAAATTTATTGATGTAACTTTTGATGAGGATTATAAACTTAGTGATCCAGAAGTGCACGAAATGTTTCGTAAGAAGTCAGTTGATTTATTTTTAGATATTATTAAGGAACAATTAAAATTATTTCGTGTTGAAATCGAACACTATTCTTCAGAAGCATCAATGTATGAAGGTGGTAAAATTCAAAGTACATTAGCACAATATGCGAAACTAAATAAAACATATCAGCTTGATGGTGCATTATGATTAAAAACAACTGATTTTGGTGATGATAAAGATCGTGTTTTAGTTAAATCAAATGGCGATTTAACATATATTACACCAGATTTAGCTTCCCATAATGAACGCTTAATGCGGTCAAAAGCTGATAAATTAGTTAATTTTTGAGGTGGTGACCACCATGGGTACATTATCCGAATGCTAGCTGGTTTACAGTTATTAGGTTATAAAAAAGATATTTTAGATATTGATATGATTCAAATGGTCCGTTTAATTAAAGATGGTGCTGAATATAAAATGAGTAAACGAAAAGGAACAGCAGTTTGATTAATTGATTTAATTGAAGAAATTGGGGTTGACCCGATTCGTTATATGTTAGTTTCAAAGAGTGCCCAAAGTCATATGGATTTAGATATTGGTGTTTTAAAAGAGCATTCATCAAAAAACCCAGTTTATTATGCCCAATATGCAACAGCACGTTGCAATAGTGTTTTACAACAAGCTAAAGTTAATGATATTAAGGTTGATGATGTCAAAACCTTTGAGTTATTAACTTCCCAAAAAGAATTAGATCTTTTAAATGATATTGATTTGTTTAATCGTTGTATTGAAGGAGCCGCAAAGTTACGTCAACCGCATCTAATTTGTGATTATTTACAAAATATTGCACGGCAATTCCATTCGTATTATAATGAATCAAAAGTTATTAATTTAAATAACTTAGAATTAACAAAACAACGTTTAGTTTTTATTAAAGTAATTTATCAAATCTTAGCAAATGCCTTTAACTTATTAGGGGTTAATGTTATTGAACAGATGTAAATTAAGTTGTGCTATAATTTATCATAGAAGAAAGAGGGGCCAAGCATGTTAAAGAATAATTGAGATGTTTTTCTATTTAATCCATTAATGTTATTATTGTTATTTGTTCTTTATATTTTAATTTTAGCGAAAAACATTAAAATTAAACATGCTAGTCAAAAGGCATTTTTCGTTCAAACTTTTTTATATTGATTTGCGTTATCAGCCATTATTGGTGATAATTTAGAATTTAGAAATTTATTTTTTGCTGCTTCAATCAATAATTTTGAAGGGGTTGCGTTAATTGCCGTTACATTGCTGTCATTTTATGCATTTTTAGCAATGATTCCTTATGTTTTCTTACATAAGGTTTTTTCTCGTGTTGGGTGACATTTTGCGCAATATGGGATTTTCGCTGGTTCCGCACTAGGGATTATTATTTTAATGGCTTATCCGTCGCTACCAACTTTAATTATTGCGGCGATTTTTTTAGGGTTTGGAATCATTAGTAAAGCTAGTTATTTTCTGTCATATAATGAAGTCTATGGTCGTAAGTTTTTTCCTTTTAAAACGGTTAGTTTAATTGCCCCATTAATGACTTTTGCCCTTATTTTTGGTAGTGAATTTAATAATTTGGTGACAACAAGAGGGAGCGATTTATCCAATCATTTACAAGTTGTAATAATTGGGGCAATTGCGGTTTGTGCGATTGGGATTGCCGCAATGTTATATTCGTTCTTTTCACATAAAGAATTTACTTCGCAGCCGTTTACCGTTGAACAACAAAAAATGTTTGAACCATTTAAATGAAAAAAAGTTTTAATTATCTTTTTTATGTTTATTTTAATTATTGCCTTAAAAGAAATCTCCCAATCAAATATTTATATTTGATTATTGGGACAGCGGACTTGGGAAAAATACCATGATGTTTTAAAAGTTAACCAATTTGTTCGTTTGAATGAACAGTTATTTTTAATTCCGCAATTTTTTGGGGCTTATTTAGCATGTCATTTACTTTATAATAAAATCGGTGTTAAATATTGTTTTAGTTTAGGGTTGTTATTATGATTCTTGTTCTTTAGTGTTGCTGCTTTTAACCATTCTCCTGATGCATACTTATTTTTACAAATAATTAATGGTTTAGCTTATTCAATGTGTTTTAGTATTTTATTTGCAATGACTTGTGAGTGAAAATATCGTTCACCAACTAATCGTCCCGTTGTTGCTCAATTCCAATTATTGTGATTTGGTGTTGAATTTATTACAAAATTCTTTGATGACTTTGTTCGTGACAAACAAATTGGAATATTTAGTAATTATGTTGTTCCCGGGCAAAACTATATTCCAGTTGATAATTTTGCTGGTCAAATTGATAACATTACAACAATAATTTTTACAATTTGTGCATCAATTGTATTAATTATTCTGTTAATATTTTATTATACCTCAGACCTAATTTTAGCGGAATATCGCAATCATTTACGATTATTAGTTCCTAAAATTAACTTATTGCTACGTGAAAGCTTTATTAGTCGGGTAAAGTCAAATATGGCAATTGGGGCAGATGAAAAAAATAAAAGTTAACATAATAATTAATTATTCCTTGGTTTAAGAAGCAATGCTTTTTATTATTTTTAACTTATTTAAAAAGGAGTGTATAATGAAAAAACTAATGAAGTTTATAATGGCGTTACAAATAGTTATTCCTTTAACTAGTTTTTTAACAGCTTGTTTAAAAAAACACCAATATATGAGTAATATTTGAGTTATTAGTAGTAGTACTATTAATGATAAGTCTTTTAATCAATCAGCGTGAGAAGGAGCTAGTCGATATCTTGTCACACATTCCGAACAGTCAGTTTCATCAAATTGACAAGATAGTAACATCCGTGCCAGTTACTTTGAACCAGTAGGATTAACCCCAGCGGAGTTTAAAACAGCTTATATTACAGCAAGTATTGCTGGTGCAAAAACATTAATTTTACCAGGTTTTATTCATGGTAATACCATTGGTTGAGCGGCGACATTAGCAAATAATATCATTTTTATTGATGGTAGTGGTCAAAATATTCATAAGAATATGGATCAAAAAGAATCGTGAGTGATAATGTTGTTGGAATTTTATTTCAAAAAGAAATTGCTGGTTTTTTAGCGGGACTTGTAACAGCAATGTGACTTAATTTGCATCAAACACAATTTAATGGTCAATTAGGGATTGGAACTTATGGTGGGATGGATAATCCAATTGGGGTTTCAAATTACTTATGAGGCTTTTTATTATCAGCGGATATTTTTAATGAAATAATTAATAACAATAGTCTTTATCCTAACTTACATCACTTAAAACAAGATATTTTAACTCTCTTACAAGGAATTAGTCCAACATTGAAGGGATTACAACCAATTAATAAAGTACAAACAGTATTAAATAAAAACGAATCATGGTTTTCGCAATCATTTAATCAGGGGGATGGTAAAGTTATCTCAGACTACTTAATTAGTAAACAGGCGAATGTTATTTTTCCGGTTGCAGGACCACAAACGCAAGATACAATTGATCGAATTAAATATAATGAAGCAAAGGCAAAAGTAGTTGGTGTTGATACAGTCCAGGCAGAGATTTATGGTGATCAATATATTATTACGAGTGGCTTATTAAATATTGCTCAAGCAACAGAAGATGCTTTAATAAATATTTATTCACCAACATGTGGTTATCAAACAGATAGTAAAATATGAGATGCTAAGAAAGCAACTAATAAATGTTGAATTAATACTGATCAATCATCAAGCACAAATGCTAATTGATTGGGTGTTGAAAAAACAAAATGAATTGATAGCAAAATTATTAATTACATTGATAAAGATCCAAAGTTATTAAAATTAGCGGCAACGGTTGGAAAAATTTATCGTAAAATAAATCAATTCATTTTGTTGATACCTTAACTTTAACATATGAGAACCAAAAAACACTTAAAAAAGCGATTCTAACGTCGTTAGAAGATGGATTAAAATAAAAAAATATTTTTTGTAAAAATTTAAAAATTATAGTATAATGCTTTTAGATAGTGTGGTGTTTATATGGGAGGAATCTTGGCTATTAGTATCAAAATCTTAGATTTAGAAATTCCAATAATCGGGTTAGTTGGATTTCTACTAGGGTTCGCAACGCTATTATTATTTATTTATTTTATTATTACTTTTTCTTTATTTCGAAGTAAAAAGAATAATCAAAATTGAACAAATATGATGAAATTAAAAGAAGAAACAAGTTTTAAGGAAAAAATTGAGTATTTTGAACAAGAAATTATGCTAGCTAGAAAAACGGGTGATAAAAACTAGATAGTTCTTTTTTTAAATAAATTAATTTTCACAAGTAGGGTAGGTGAAACAAAGTATGGGTTTTTTTAATACAGTAAAATCTTTTATGACTAAAGATAAAGAACATGATAAACAGTCACAAATGCAACCAGGTAATGGTTATGGTGATAATTTTAATCCTGAATTATTGAACCAAAATGACCCAAATTTTTCTCATCAACAAATAAATAATAATGGTATTGCGCAAAATCAATGGCCACAAGATCAGTACTTCCGTCCCAATGAAACATATAAACAAAATCAATTAAATAATACCGAAATGTTATATCAAAATCACAATACAATTCGTCCGGCACGAATGAATTTAAATAACCAATATAATTATTATACAAATAATGAAAGACAGTATATTGATGAAGAACGTGAGTTAATTACAGCACCAGCAGTAGCACCATCAACACCGCCAGGTTATGTTGAACCTTATTATAATCATGATGCCGCTAATAATTATTCTCGTCCAGTGCAACCACAAATTTTACCACGGCGAATTCATCAACCAACATCAAATTCAATGCAAGATCAATATTTAGCAGGTCAACAGAATTATGGTGGGTATTCGTATCCAGAAGCAATGAATTATCAAAATAATCGTGATGGTTATTTTAATGATGATCATGTTTATGTAAATCAATATCGTCGTCCTTACCAACGTCGTGTTGTTAATCCATATAGTCAGTTACAGTTTAACGAACAATTTAACCAGTCCGAATTATCTTATGATGGCAAAAACTATTATCCTAATGTAAATTCACAACCATATTTTGATGGAAACCAAATGATGGCAAATGCAATGCCAGCTCCACCTGCCTTTTATCAAAATAATAATTATTTACCACCAGCCCAGTTGGAAGGTCAACCTTTTCAAAATGGTTTTGAAAATAATCGTTATGCTTATCAGCCACAATTACCAGCAAAACATCGTCGTCGTCATTTTAATCGTGAATATGCTAATAAATTAATTTCGTTAGAAATTGCGCGTGAAATTCGTTCGGAAAAAGTTCGAACACTAATTATGATTACATTTGGTCTTTTTGGCACAATGTCAACAAGTTTATTTATTGCCTTATATTTCATTTCACATCAACAAGGTTTATCATCAATTATGGAAATTCAAGCGAAATATATTCCCCATCCATTTTTAACAATTACCTTTTTATTAATTTCATTAGGATTATTATTTGCCGGAATTTTTGATTTATCACGGGTTCGCATTGAAACAAACAATTATATCTCGCATTTAATGCGTGGTAATCATACGATTCCACACTTCTTGATTGATAATTATAAAAAAATGACTGTTCGTAGTATTATTTTAAATTGATTAGCATTTCCAACATATTTCTTTGGCGGAATTGTGTTAGGAATCCTTTATGGTTTTCAACAACATTCTGGCGAAGAATTCCGATTTGGATTTTGAAGTTGGGGAATTGTTGATGATTTAACAGCAGCAATTACAATTACAATTACGATTTTAATTGCAACATTAGGAATTCATATTGCTAATATTGTTTTAACAAAAAAACGTAAAGCAAATATTATTGGTTATTATGGTTATGAAATTGTTAAACCAGAAGAATTAGCGGCGTTGAAGAAGAAAACCAATCGCATTTGCTTAGTTATTTTTATTATTTTTCTAATTATCTTAACGCTAGTAATTTCAATTTCATGGTTAATTGCTCGTCGTCGTAAACGTCGTGGTGAACCAATCCTTGGTCGTTGATTTAACCGTAATTAAGAATTGTGTTGAAAACAATTCTTTTTTATTTGAAATTATCTTATAATTATTAATAAAGAAGTGAGGATTAATAATGATTGAACATTTATATGTACATATTCCTTTTTGTGACCATATTTGTTTTTATTGTGATTTTTTTAAAATCAAAAAATCACGGAATGAAATGGTTGACGAATATTTATTGTCGTTAGAAGCAGAAATTTCACAGCCCCAACCACGATTCAACTTAAAAACAATTTATTTAGGAGGCGGAACACCCAACAGTTTGGATGATAGCCAATTAGAAAAATTATTACAATTGTTGCAAAAGATTGATCAAACAGCAGTTGTTGAATATACGATTGAATTAAATCCTGAAAGAATTATGAAAAGTCAATTGCAACTTTTAAAAAAATATCATGTTAATCGGTTATCAATTGGGGTGCAAACATTTAGTGATCAGTTATTAAAAAAAATTAATCGTCATCATAGTGTTGCAGATATTGTTACTAGTTATAATTTAGCGCGCAGGGAGGGTTTTAATAATATTTCTTTTGATTTAATTTATAACTTATTTGACCAAACAACAGCTGATATTGAACAAGACTTAATAATGGTTAAACAATTACAACCTGATCATATTAGTTGATATTCATTAATTTTAAAAGAAAATTCTTACTGAGGAAAAACGAAAGTCAAATTGCCTGATTATGATATTGCCTTTGATGAAATTATTAATGCGGCTCTTAAAAAAATGGGGTGTGTTCGTTATGAAATTTCAAATTACACTAATAACAATAAAAAATCACAGCATAATTTAGGATATTGAACTAATAAATCATTTTGATTGCTTGGACCAGGAGCAGCTGGTTTTATTAATGATGATGGTTATTATTTATTAGAAAATAGTCGAAAATATGCCAATTGAACGCAGCAGAAAACAGAAATATCATTAGCAGATTATTATTTTCAAATTTTAATGATGGGATTACGAATTTTGGAGGGCATTAATTTAGGAACAGTCAAAGATGCACAAGCAGCAGTAAATTATTATGAAGCTAAAATTACCGCTGAAGTTGCAAAAAATAATTTGGTTTTTGAAAATAATCATTTACGTTGTACAAAACAAGGATTAAATATCTTAAATGATATTTTAGTTAATATTATGGAATAATTTTTATGTTATGATATGAGTATCAAGGCCCTTAAAAGGGAAAGGAAAATAAAATGGAAATAGATGTTATTAAATTACAAGAAAAATATTTTTCAGAAGCACTAGTAAAAATTTAAGATGTTATTAAAATTCCATCTGTTCGTAGTGCAGCACAACCAAATGCCCCATTTGGAGCAGGAACAAAAGCTGTCTTAGATTATGCTGTTAATTTAGCAAAAGAATTAGGTTTTAAAACTTATCAGGACCCTGAAAATCGTTATGGGTATGTAGAATATGGAACGGGTGCTGAAATCTTTGCAATTTTAAGGCATTTAGATGTTGTTCCGGCGGGTGATCTTAAAAAATGAGATTTTGAACCATTTCAACCTCAAATTAGCGATGGAAAGTTATTAGGTCGTGGTGCATTTGATGATAAAGGACCAACCATTATTAATTTGTATGCTTTAAAATATTTAAAAGATCATAATTATCAACCAGATTATTGTATTCGTTTAATTTTTGGTTTAACAGAAGAAACCGATTGAGCATCAATTAAAGCATATATGGCAGTTGAAGGAACTCCAGCATTAGGTTATACCCCAGATGGTGAGTTTCCAGTTGTTTATGCCGAGAAAGGAATTATTAATGCCGATATTATTGGTGAGGGACAAAAATTTGTTTTATTAGGTGGCGAAGCGTACAATTGTGTGGCTAATGTTGTTCGTTATCAAGAACCTTATCTTACAGACATTAAAACTAAGTTAGACCAAAAACAAATTGAAACAGATCTTGAAGATGATTGATTAATCGTGAAAGGAAAAGCATCCCATGGTAGTTTACCTGAACGAGGAATTAATGCTGCTTTAGTAACATTAGCAACCTATGCTGAATTTACAACTGACTCGCCAATTGCTAATTTTGTGAAAAAACATCTATACAATGATTTTAATTTTAAACAAATTTTTTCAACAATGAAAGATGATACCGGTTTATTGATTGTTAATAATGGCATTGTTGAGATTAATGCTGAAAAAACCCGTTTGACATTAAACATGCGAGTACCAATTTCATATCATTTAAAAGATGTTGAAGCACCATTAACAGCGGAACTATCAAAATATCATTTACAATTAGCGATTATTTCTTCAGAAAAACCAATTCATATGCCACTTGATAGTCCAATGATTAAGAATATTATGCAAGTTTATCGTGATGTTACTGGTGATCATGATGCAAAACCAGTCGCAATTGGTGGTGGAACTTATGCAAAAGCAATGCCAAACTGTGTTGCTTTTGGGGCTGAATTTGATATTAATGAGTCAACAATGTATGCATATAATGAGTATGTTAAAATCAGCGACTTACAAAAAATGTTAGAAATTTATACAAAAGCAATTCCGTTGTTAACAACAAAGTAATATTGTTGTAATTAAAAAAGTTTTAACAAAGATCTTTATAAGGATATTTATTAAAACTTTTTATTTTTTATTATTACACTAATTTAGCAAGACGTTGAGCAATTGATGGTTCTCCTTTTGCTCAGAAAATAATGACGAAGATTGTTCCAATAATTGTTGCCATTAAAATTCATTGTAACAAAGAACATAATCCATAAACAAATTTTCCTTTGCGCGTATTTGGACAATCAGTTCCAAAAAGCAGGGTCCCAACAGGATTCACATTAAAAATTCATAAAATTACGTTTAATCAACAAAACAAGATGTTGAAAAGTGATGATAACATTCTTTTAGCCATAAATTTGACTCCTTTCATCTTAAAGATAGTTATTTCATATAAGAATTATACTATGAATTTTTAGAAATTTTTCAGTTAAATTGTTTGGTCATTGTTACCTCATTTAACATTATTTAACAGATAAGTTCATCATTGTTTCCGTTTAATTTGTGATATAATTAATCCATTAAATTCTTTGGAGGATATAATAATGAAATTAGAAAACTTGCAAGATTATGATAAACCAACTGTTGAAAATAATGAGCAAAATAATGAAAATATTGTTAAACGTCATTATGAATATTGAATTAAGTTTAAAGATAAATTATTTGGGTATTTATATGAAATAATTAAACTTGGTAAAATTACTTCGTTTTATTGTAATAACTGTAATCAGGAGAAAGATATTGATGATTTAAATATTTATGATCTTTTTTTTGGTTTTAGTTTTGATAAAGTTAATGTAAAAAAAGAAACAATTGATCAATTTAATGTTGATTTATGTAATGAATGTAATGAAATGAATGATGTCACTAATTCATATATTAAAGTTTTACGTAATAATGTTGCTTGTGTTTATTGCAAAAAATTGCTTTACCCAGATGATGAACACTTAGTTCTTGATAATAATAATTATTGTTCACGAGAATGCTTACGCAAATATCTTAATAAAACAATTAAGTAGGGGGATTAAAAAGATGAATAATAAAGTTTTAAGTAATAATAAATGATTAGATAAATTTGCTGATTTAGTAGCAAAAATCCAACATTTAACTAATATTTCATATGTTGATTGTGAAACTTGTAATTATGAAAATCAAATGTCAAATTTAGTTTTTGCTAATTCTTCATATGAAATTTTATCTGTTTTAATTAAATCAGCTTGTGGTCATGATGTTGCGCAAGGAGTTAGTTTTTCACGAATGGTCAATGACAATGGTAGTGATTTTGAACTATTAGGAGAAGGGATTACGGAGTGTTGAGTGCATAAAGCAAAACCATGTACCCATCATTTAGATGAATCAAAGGCGTTTGTTTGTTATCAATGTGATAACCTTAAATCAAAAATTATGCGAATTGATAATGTTAATGTTTGTTCATTAAAATGTTTAAAAGATTATTTAAATGCACAAGTAAAATAAACTTTAAGAATAAGTTTAAACTATTATTTTTAAGAAAAAAAGAAAGAAGAATTTAAATTGTCAAAATAATTAAATTAAGTTCTTTCTTTTTTAAATTGTAATATTTATTTATGTTTAAAATTTTTAAAAAGTATCTTTGAAGTAAAGATTAATTAATAATTATCCTTTACTTAACGAATGATAAAAGTTAAAATTATAATTAGTTAATTACTAAGGTTTAAAGAAAGAGGTTTATACTTATTATGCCATTATATTATGCAGAACATATTCTAAAATCAAAACAACCAAAATTAAAAGCCCCTTTAACTGCAACTGAAATTGATGCAATTGTTAAAAGCTTTAAACATTTAGTATGCAAAATTAAGAAAGATGCCGTAATTATAAAGCATGAAAAATTTGGATATGAACTTTTTCGTAGTAAAGCTGATGATAAATATTGGTCATATGCTGTTACTTTTACTGAACCAATTGATCCTATCAAACCAATTTATAAACATCATTGAATTGGTAATGCTTTTATTGGTTACGGGTATGATACTCTAGCAGAAACAATTGACCGAACTTTTAAAATGATGGAACAAGGGCCAACCTCACAAACAAATTTTCGTGATTACTTAGATAGTTGAGATGAAGAAAAAGATCGTATTTTCTTAACATGAGAAGAAAAGGAATGAACTTTTGAAAAATACTTGCAATTTCAACGTTGATATAAAAAAAATAAAATTAAAATTATGGCAAAACAAGTTGGTGTTAAAGATGCCGAAGATTATAACAAAGAAAATAATCACGAAAATAAACGCACCGGATTATCGGTTTTATTAGGAAAAATGCAAGACCCACCAAAACGGCCACGAGCAATGGCTGTGGCAATTCGGGAAACAGGAGAAACTAAAAAACAATGAGATGATCCTAAAACAAAAAAATATCTTGTTGGTTTTATGTATGTTAATTAAGAGAGAAAGAAAACAAGCAAATGCAGTATCGTGAAATTAATTCAACTCAAAATGAACATGTTAAATTATTAGTGAAGTTAAAAGACAGAAAATATCGTGACGAATTAAATTTAGCATTAATTGAAGGTTGAAATATTATTGAAGAAGTTTTACAACAAGAATTACTAGTTGAAGTTTTAACAACTGCGGCAAATAGGTCAAAATTAAAAAATATTACTAATGTTTTAATAACAATTTGTTCAGAACCTATTTTAGCAAAATTAAGTCAGAGCAAAAATAGTCAGAATATTATTGGTGTTATTGACTTAAATAAAATGAATAGTAACAATGATTTTAAGGCCAATCAAAATATTTTATTATTAGAAAATATTCAAGACCCCGGGAATTTAGGGACATTAATTAGAACCGGTTTAGGTTTTAATTTTACTAATATTATTTTATATAATCATCCGGTTGATATTTTTAATGATAAAGTATTGCGAGCCAGCCAAGGGGCAGTTTTTCGTACTATTATTAAAGAACTTAGTTTGTCAGAAATTAAAGCGTTACAAGCAAAACACTATAAACTTGTGACAACTGCTTTAAAACAAAAAAGTGTTTTCTTGCAAGAATGACAGGTTAACAAAACAGAAAAATATATTTTAGTATTAGGAAACGAAGGGCATGGTCTTTCTGCTGATTTACAAAAAATTAGTGACTATAATGTTCAAATTAAGATTAGTTCAAAGTTAGAATCATTAAATGTTGCTCAAGCAGGAACAATTTTAATGTATGAAATTAATCGCCAATTGGAGGGAAAATAATGTTTAAGTTTAAAAATGCCAATTATCTTACTTCGGCTGTAAATAAAATGGGATGAATTAATGATGATTTATTTGAAATTGCTTTTTTAGGAAAAAGTAATGTTGGAAAATCAAGTTTTTTAAATATGTTAACAAATCAACGGCAATTAGCAAAAGTTTCACAAATTCCAGGAAAAACAAGAATGCTAAATTTTTTTACAATTAATAATAATCAATTTCGAATTGTGGATGCCCCAGGTTATGGTTTTGCCAGAGTGAACGATGAACATAAAGTTGCTTTTGCAAAAATGATGGAACAATATTTAACTGAACGAAATAATTTAAAATTTGTTTGTCTCTTAGTTGATTTACGTCATTCTCCAACCCAAGATGATTATGAGATGTACCAATATTTAAAGCACTTTAAAATTCTAACAGTTGTTATTGGAACAAAGTTAGATAAGTTGAAAAAAAACGACATTCAGAAACAAGAAAAAATTATTAAAACAAAATTAAATTTTGCCGATAGCGATTATTTTATTAAAACATCAAGTAGTAAAAACATTGGTCGTGATGAATGCTTAACATTATTTGCAAAATTATTAGGATTTAATGTATAATCTAAACCATAGTTTATTTTAAAAATAAAGGGGAAAACAATGAAAAATACTATTAAAATAGTGCAATATCAAAATGAAATTGATAAGTTAGCAAAAGTTGATGTATCAGTTTTAGAAGGCCATTTATCTTATTCTGAACAAGCAATTATTGGTGCTTTTGAATCGTCTGATCGTAAAATTAAGGCAGGAATTATTAATACATTATTAAATGGTTTTTTGGGAGGACTATTTATTTCGGTTGGGTATATTGCTGCATTATATGCTATTCAAGGAATTACAACAACAGGAATTAAACAAGTAATTTTTGGAATTATCTTTCCGGTTGGTTTGTTATTAGTAACATTTTTAGGTGGCGGAATTTATACATCGCATTGTGTTGGTTTTATTAATGCTGCGACAGGACACGCCAACCCATGATTATTTGTTCGTAATTTGTTATTAATTTTTTTAGGTAATTTTATTGGATGTTTGTTTGCGGCAGTTATTATTTATTATGCTGCTGTTTTTGGTCATCAAACAACAACTGATTTAAATAGTTTTGCTGGTCAAACAATGAATATGATTCAACATAAAATTGGTTCAATTGGAGAGGCCTTGGCCCATGGGCAAGCAGTTACTGGTAGTGATATGGGAATAACTTTTTTAAATAGTCTAATGTCAGGGATTTTTTGTAATATTTTAGTTGCTGCAACATTATATGTTACTTATTTTTCAAAAAGCCCAACTGCTTCAATTTTATGTATTTTCTTTGTTTTATTAGCATTTTGTATTTCTGGATTTCAACACGTTGTTGCTAATTCATTTATTTTTTGAATGAATGTCTTAATGTTGGGAACTCCAATGTTCGGGACAGAAGTTTTATCAGGCTCATCAGTTGGTTATTTTGCGGGATTTAATTTATTACCAGCTTTTATTGGTAACTTTTTAGGAGGAGCAATTATTATTCCAACAGTGGCATATTTTATTGCTCATAAAAAGGTTGTTGCAACAGCTGTTAATTTAAAAAAAGAAAATTATGCAAGTAAAATTAAAATATTACAATTAAAGGCTGGTTTTGCGGAGATTATTGATAATAATTTTGTATTAGATCAAACTAAATTTAATAACGCAATTAGTAATGTGCAGTTACCAGTGAAAAAACATTGATTTGTTAAAAAAACAAAAAACTAAGTTTAAATTAGATTCTTTATTTTATTAGAAAAATTAACTTATTTTTATGATAAGAAAAGCTATCTTTAATAGTTTTTTTGGCGTAAGTTTAAGGATAATTAAACGATCAATTAAATCCTCAAATATTTTATTCACCCAGGTATTTTGGCATTATTTTATCTTAAAAAATAATTTTCTTATTCTTTAAGGTAGGATAATACTATCTTAAAGATGAAATAAGAGATGAAGAAAGGTTGATTTTAAATGAAAAATTTTTTAAGTCTAGTAAGTGGTTTAATAATTGGTGTTACGCCAGTTTTAACATTAAATGTTATGAGTTTATATGTTGGAAAAGATAATTTTGAAGTTACTGATTTCAAACCTGAATTAAAATCTAATGAGCAAGCAAAAAAAATAATAAAACGAGAAAGTAGTACAAATCAACAATTCCCCGCTTTTATTAGGGAAGATTTTGAATTAGAAACACCAATTACCAAAGTAACCGCTTTTTATACAACCAATTCTGATGAAAATACATTTGTTTGAAAAAAAGAATTACCAATAGGGACAAAATATAAATTTTTTAATATAGAAGTTAAACCCAATAGTAATTATTGAGCTGAAGGTGGTGATTTTAATTATTTTAGTAATTCTTTGAATTTACCTTTATTTTTTAAAACCAATATTTCATTAGTAAATAATACACAAAATAATAAAAAAATAGCAGAAATTAAATATAATTATACAAAATATGAAACAAGTTTTGACATAATAGATTTCTATACACTTGAAACAGTAAAACTAGGATTAACTGTAAATTTAGAATATTTTAATAATGTAATGACTACTAATTTTATCGCTAAAGCCACTGTTCAAAATACGAATTTATTTAGTTGAGTTAAAACTCAAGCAAAATTTTATTTTAGAGTTATTATTTATGAAAATAAATTATAAATTTGAAGTTAACGAAAATAATTGTTTTAAATAAAAATGAGAGTAAAGTGATAAAATGAAGCACAGTATCTCATTAGAAGAGGAAAACATTTTAAAACAGAATGAAATTAAAAATTGAAATTAAAGTGCTTATTAATAAAAAACAAATTATAAATTTTAAATTAAAAAGAAGATTTAAAAAATGGTAAATTTTGGAATATTAATAGTATAATGTTAGTGATTGGGTATTTTGAGAAAAATAATAATTTTAAAATTTGCAGGAAAATAATATTTTATTTTTCTAAAA
>NZ_JXYY01000027.1:0-15669 GCF_016082235.1 Spiroplasma sp. hyd1 | reverse complement strand
ATTATTTTTGTGTTTAACAAATTATTTTNAGCACTTTAATAATATAATTAGGTTTAGTAAAGGAGAAAAAAATATTATGTATGATAAAAATAACAAAATTATTGTAAAAATAACAAATATTACTCCCTATGGTGCTTTTTGTAGAGCAGGAAAGGCTGATGGTTTAATCCATATTAGTGAAGTTTCAGATTATTTTGTTAAAGATATTAAAGATTTTTTTGATATTGGTGATGAAATTGAAGTTGAGGTGCTTGATTTTAATACAGTTAGAAAACATCTTAAATTAAGTTATAAAAATTGTCACCCTGAATTATTAAAAAATGATGATAAAGAAATTCAGGAAATAAAAACAGCATTCCAAAACTTAAATAAAAAACAAGATAAAACANACAATATTGAAAATATTAGTAAAACAAACAAAAATGAATAAATTAATAAAAATATAAAAAAGTAAAAAATAGTNTNANACTATTTTTTACTTTTTTATTGTATTTTATGATTAATATGTTAATATAATTATAACTTTTTATCGTTTAGTTTTACAGTATACAAAATACTATGATCCAAATAAAACAAATAAAAATGGCAAACTAGGAGGAAATAGATTTGTTTTTTTACTAGATACAGAAATGGGCAGAAAACCATATCAACGAATTCATTTTGATTTATATATTAAAGTTCTCAAGGAATTAGATTCTGGTAAATGTTATCGAGATATTATTGATAAGTATAAAGATTTAAAGATTTCACCAATGACTATTTCTAATATTTTTCGTAGTGTTGATTTAGCTGAAATAAATGAAAATTTTAAACATATGGCTCTTCCAAATAAAATAAGAGCCGATAGCAAATATGTTTACTTAGGGCTGGATGACACATTTACTAAAATTTTTAAAAAGCATAAGAAAATTGACAAAAATATGGTTAGATTAGCATATTTACATACCGGAATTGATTGGCAAAAATCTAGTAAAAAAAGACATTTCTTACAAAATAAACGATTATTAATGGTAATGTCAAAAAATGTAAATCTTAAAATGAAAGAATATCGTCAATTATTAAAGGAATTTATTAATAATAACTATGATTTAACAGGCAAGCAACTAATAGTAATGGGTGATGGTGCAGAATGAATTAAAAAATTAGCTGAATATTTGAAAACAGATTATGTCCTAGATGAATTTCATTTAATGGCTAAAGTTCATCACTGCTTTAATTTTCGTAGACTAGGTAAAGATTCAAAAAAAGAACTAACTGTAGAAGAAACTCAGAAAAAAGCAATTTATCAAGATGTATATGCTTTTGTTAGAAAAGGGGAAGTTAATTCTATTTTGGATTATTTAAAACCATTTTTGACAAAAGAAATGCAAGATATATATCCATTTTTAAAAGATAAAAAAGACAAAGTCAAAGATTTAATTCAATATATAACTACTAATACTGAAGAAATCAAAAATTATCAACAAGAATATTATATTGGTTGTCAAACTGAATCACAAATTTCACATAATGTTAAAGCATTAAAATCTTATGGTGCAAAAGCATATAGTGAAATAGTTTTTCGTAATATGTTATGCATGCGAATGGCAAAAGTAAATAAATGAAATCCTATTCAATTAATTATTAATGAACATATTGAAGAAGTTAACGATGCAACAGAATATTATCGACAAAATATGTGATTCCATCCAACTAATGAAAATTCTGATTATGAACCAAAACAGGGTTCAGTACCAATTTTGAATTCAAAAGATAAAGGAATTACAAAACTAATAAGAAAAATTCTTAATTCAAAAAACTAATTAATTAAGAATTTAGGGCAAATTTTAATAATTTGCTATTTTGTTGTTGCAGAATATAAAAATTCGTGGTTTAATTATCTTAACTTAAAAAGACAAGTCTTGCTAATGCTTTTATAAATAAAAAGCATTAAATTTATGTCTACTAAACAAACACTTACTTTATTCCAACACATTAAAAATGGTAAACTTTTGCCTCTTGTTTTACGAACCGTTTTAGAGTATAATATATAATAGTGAAAGTGTGTAGAATTTTAAGGAGTAATATAAAATGGACGATAAATTAATTGTAGATAATACCGATTTTTTATTAAAATTTACACTTGAAAATTTAGATATTTTAAAGAAGTTAAAAACTAAACTTGATCAAGAAGTAATTAATTTATATGATCTTGCAAATCAAAAGAAACAGTCAATTCAACATTTATGAGGAAAAACAAAGAATAATCATAATAAGATTAAAAATCGTAGTGAGCTTGAAAATTTAATTCAACATTCATTATTAGAAAAATATGTTGCAGGAATTTTAACGCGTTTTGAATTTCGAATTGACACAATTGTTCGACAATATAATCCAAAAGAAAAATATGTCAGTGTTGTTAATCCAGCAGAAGTAAATGCTAAAAATTTGTATTTAAAAATTAAAGAGCCACAACGTTATTCAACAAAAGAAATGTTAGAGTTATAAGAGTTATTAAAAGAAGTTAATGCTCCTTTGGTTAAATTAGTTAAACAATATAATGAAAATCTTGCGCAAATTAATGCAAGTAAGGTTTTAGTTGAAAAAATAAGATTAGAGGAAGTCACAAATGAATATATTGATTTTTTCTTATTAGATAATGAAGGTTAAAATTTTTTATTAATTTTTATTTGTTTTTCTTTTTTTAACCTGTGAATTATTCGTGGTTTTGTTATAATAAAAATATAGAAACGAGGCGAATATAATGGAATACAAAGTTCGTAGCAAAAACATTATTATTACTGATGCAATGCATCAGCATTTAATGGATACTTTTAATAAATTATTAAAATATCAGCAAGTTAATGAAAATGATCTTGTTCATGTTGATATTGAGTTTACCAAAGAGAACAATGTTGTCATTAATACTTCAATTGATATTAGAGGGAAAAACAATTTCTTAAAAGCAGAAGTTCATAATAGTGATTTTTATAAAGCAGTTGACCAAGCTTTACATAAAATTGAAGAACAGTTACGAAAAATTAAAGGAAAAAGAGAAGACCGCCATAATAAAAATCAAGCCCTTGGAAAAGTCTATGCAACATCACTTGAAGCTGAAGCGGACCAAGAAGAGGAATTTAGTTAACCTTTTTTTATTTATTACTGTTTAGTAGTAGTTGTATTATTTGTGGCGTTTGCTTTATTAACCCGAATTGCACCAATTCCTTCTAATAATCAAATTAAAGCCCCAATTACAGCAACTAATTCACCAACAACAATTACTCAAGTTGAAATTTCTTTTGTTGAAGTGATAATTGCACCGATCATACCAATAATTGCAATTGTGATAAAAACAATTCCAGCAATTAATTTACCAATTTTGTGACGAACAAAGGTTGCGACACAAATAAACAAGAAAGCTGTAATTAAAATAATTGCGCCATTATCTCCAGTGTTATTGTGAACAAAGAGTCTTGTGTCAACTTTAACATTTGGAAATGAGTTTAAAATTGCTAAAATAAACAATCATAATCCAGAAATTCAAATCATTACTTTTTGGAAAGTAACATTAACCTTAATTGTTGCATATTTTAATTTTGCCATAATTTTTTCCCTCCTTAACCATATCAATAGATATATTATAACAATATTATTAAAACTAATTTAATAATATTATTAATAAATTAAATAATTCGTAAAATATCGTTTGCTTTAATATTCAAGAATTTAATCATTCCTGGTGCTAAACAATAGACAAAATAACATTCTGAAAAATAATGACTCATTTTTTGTGAGCCAAAATTTTGAATTGTTGAAATAACTTCAAAGTTTTTATTACAAAAAATAACATCAAGTTGATAAAAAATCCCAAAACTATTAAATCCGCGCACGTTTCGTAGTAAATAACCATCTTTCATTGTAATATCTTTTGGTTGAATTAAACTAGTAAATTTATCGCGTCAAGATTTAATAATATGAACATCAACATCTTGGGGAATACTATTGACTGTCAATGTTTTATGATCTTTTAATAAATAATATTTTTTATTTCGTTTATGTTTCGTACGATGAAATTTATAAATTAAATTTGAAAAAATTCCCATAATCACACCTTTTTCTTTTTTCTTAACAATTATATAAAATTATATTATAATTACCAAGAGAAAGAGGTGTTATTATGAAATTTGCATTGTTTTTAGCAACTGGTTTTGAAGAAGGTGAAGCAATTATTACCGCTGATGTATTACGTCGTGGTGGGATTAACTTGGAATTAGTTAGTATCATGAAAAAACGAGAAGTTGTTTCAGCGTATAATGTTACAATTGTAGCAGATAAATTAATTGAGGATGTTAAATATGAAGATTATGATGGGTTTGTCTTGCCTGGCGGTCGGGTTGGCGTTGATAATCTTACAAAAAGTGAAATGTTAAAAGATTGATTATTAAAAGCAAATAGTGATCAAAAAACAATTGCTGCGGTGTGTGCTGCTCCCCAAATTTTAGGGCATTTAGGAATCTTGGACAACAGAGAAGCAACAAGTTATCCAGGATGTACGAAAGGAATGGAAAAAGCAATTTACAATGATGAAATGGCAGCAATTACTGATGGTCACGTTATTACAGGGGCTTCGGTTGGATCAACAATGAATTTTGCGTTGGCAATTGCTGATCGGGTATTAGGACCAGAAAAAGTGATGGAATTACATCACGAATTAGTCATTAGGGATTAAAATTATCTTGCAAATAATTTGCAAGATAATTTTAATTTAGCAAATAATTTGTTAAATAAAAAGAGTAAAATAAAAATACCTCAAAGGAACATAAGTAATTTAAAATTAATTGTTAACAACTCTTGGATCCGTTTGTAGTAACTTAGCTATTAACTCCCTTTGTCCAAAAAAGAGGTTTTTAACTTAATTGAGGTAGACAGGGTGTTTGTTATTTTTTAATAACAAAAAATATTTTTAACTGATAATGACAAAAAATGTTATTATAAATTTTGAAAAATAAAACTAAAAGATATTAATGAGATTAATTAGATAAAAACTTTAAAAAATAGGAGGAATAATATGAAGAGAATATTAGCTCTTTTAGGAGCAATATCGTTAGTGGGGACAAGCGCCGTTTCAGTTGTTGCTTGTAGTCATCCTCAAGATCAGAATGTGTCAGTTGATGACATTAAAAAACAATTAGAACAATATACTGATACACCATTTTTTGCTTCTTCATCAGAAATAACAAACGATAAATTAGCATCAGAATTAGCTAGTAAAATAACAGTAGGAAGTTACAAGTTAGTCGTTAAAGCTGATCCGACATTTGTGCAACCAAAAATTTCTGATGGCAATGCTCTATCAGCAGCAACCATTAATGAGTTTAAAACACAATTAGCACTAACCGCAGCAGAAGGAAAATTAGTTGTGAATAATGGAAGTGCAATTGTTAGTTTGGAGAAAAAATCAACTGAACTATTTAGTGTTAAAATTAAGTGATCAACAAATGAATTACTGTTTTTAGCAAGCACCATTAATAAAATTAATGATGTGGGGGATACAACTCAAAATATTAAATTTCCACTACCACCAATTATGCCGGAATTAGATATTAATCTTGCTGATTTATATAGTTATCTTGGCTTAATTGAATTGCCAGCAGAATTAATCAATAGTATTGATTTATCACAAATAAATACCCCCGATTTTGTTACTAAGTTTAATGATGTTTTAAAAAAGATTAGCGATAGATTGTCAGTTCTTGGTCTTGGTGATTTCTTAACAAAAGACTTATCGTTTTCTTTTCAAGTAGTAAAACTCACTAAAGAGAACAAAACTGATATTACCATAAAAGGAACTGGAACTGTTAATGATTTATTGCATAATATTGCTCCAGATGTTATTGCATTATTACAATGATACCTTAAAGAAGGCAAAGAAAGAATTGGAACAACTCATAATACTGTTTTACCATTAATTCAATATTTATTGTCACCAGTTAATAAAAATGTTCAAGAAAATATTAAAACTGAATTTGGTGAAACTAACTGATTCTATGAAAATACAGCAACAAATTTTGATAGTTTGATGTTTCATTTACTTAGTGGGTATAAAGGAGAACCAACGAAAGCTGATAATCAGTATATTTTTAAAGTTGTTGGAAAAGTAGTAGTTATGAACGTCATTTTAGAAGTTACTATAGAACTTGATGATGTTTTTGATCAAAGTCTTGTTGGTAATGAAGGTCATTCTAGTTATTTTGGAAAAACATTTGTTTATTTACACTTAAATCCAACCTTATTAATTGCAAGTATTTTAAATGTTTTTAGTCAAAATGAAGGAAAAGGGATTGATGCTGTTGGGAAAAGTATTTTACAACCAAAAACGTGAAAAGGAATTAATTCACTGATACAAGAGAATATTCCAGCAATTAATGTTTATTTAGGGCCAAGTATTATGAATTTTGCTGGACCAACGATTTTACGTAATTTAGGTTTAAGCAATACTGAAATAAATAACAATAACATTACAATGACTGCCGGAACAGTTAAGTTATCACTTAAAAATAAAAATAATCAGTGAGAGGATTTTAAAGCAACTTTTAAAGAAGGTGATAAGCAACCTGATTTAACGCAAATTCTTAATGCAACTGATATAAAAATTAGTTTTATGAATGTTAAATTTAAAGTTACTCCAAAAAATAATGATAAAATTGCTTACGAAACAAATGGAAATATCAATTTTGATTTATGATTATCGGACTTGATGAATTAAGATATTAAGAAAAAGTATTTTAAATTTATCTTTGTTACATATATAAATACTTCAAAATAGAGTATTAAAAATTCTGATTTGAAAGCATAGTTAACTATGCTTTCAAATCATTTTTATTTTAAAATACAAAATTAAGGACAATAATTCCTATAATAATTTAGGGGTGCTTACTTTTTTTTAATTATAATTAGTGATATAGGAAAAATATGATAAAAAACTTAGCAACAAATAAATATATTAATAAGGAGACATAAAAAATGAAAAAATATTAGCCTTATTAGGAACCTGCTCATTGTTAATAGCAGGAGTAACAACCGTTGTTAGTTGTGCATCTAAGCCGAATGTTGACCCTAGTGATGATGATAATGATATTAGAAAAGATTTAGATTTGTTATTAAAGATTATGAATGAAGCTCATGAAGTATTTTTAAATTATGCAAATGAAAAAGCTGTTCTTAATCTTAATGATTATCAAATTCCAGAATTAAACCAATTATTTGATTTAGTTAATCCAACGGAAAAAGAAGTTGAATTGCAATTAGACACTCCTTTTGGTGAGAAAATAAATAATTTTCTTGAGAATAATTTTAAAACAGTTTTTGATGAGGTTAATCGATTAATTACCAATAAATACTCAAACTATTATGTTAATTCAATGCCGTTTGCTTTTAAGACGAGTCTTTCAAATTTAAAAGTAAATTACGTTGATGTAGCAGCATTACAAAAATTAACTACAGAACCAATTAAGGATTTAAAAGCAGTTGTGGTAAATTATAGTTTTGGTTATACTGGTTCATTCAAAACATTAACTAATCCAGCAAGATTTAATATTAAATATGTTACTACAAATAATCAAAGTGATGTTGCTAAAACATTACCAGATCTTAATTTATTTTTTTTACATAATTTTTGTTTATATTGGATAAGGCTAACTTGAAATAAAAACGAAGCTACAGGGGACCAGAGTTTTTCAACACAAGGATCCAAGATGTTTTGAAGTTTAGGTTTTGGTTTTGGAGATTCAAGGAATAGTGCTATTGTATATACTGCTTGAACGCGATGGCAACAAGATTTAGGTTTTGTTTCGCGGGCTTAGTGGGTTTTAGTTATGTTTTCTTGATTATTCTTATTTAATTTGTAAAAACACATTTTCTTTCATTTTATAATAGACTTCTTGCATTACTTGTTAAAAAATTGCAAATATTTGTAAAAAAGATACTAATAGAAAAATATAATTTTAATTAATTATGTTTTTTATTTAAAAATTTAATATTTTTCCACAACGAAAAATTAATTTATTATTTAAATTATTTAATTTTAAATAAATATTTTATGTTAAATATAATAATTGTAAATTATAAATTGAGGCAATTAAATTAAATCTTAAACCAAATCTTTTTCTTCGATTACGATATTTTTCTGTAATAATTTTAAATTTTTTAAGAATAGCAAAAATATTTTCAATAATAATTCTCATTTTTGAAACTAGTCTATTATATTGCTTTTGTTCTTTGTTTAAAGGGTTTTTCTTTGTTTTCTTTGTAGGTATTAGAACATTATTGTGATTTTTTTGTATTCCTTGATAACCACTATCAACTATTAATTTGGTATTTTTTAAAATTGGGATTTTTGATTCTTTAAATAAAGCATAATCATGTTTTTTTTCCGAGCGAAAAACTTGTTGCAATAATTTTTTTGGTTTCTTGTTCGATAATTANTTGTGTTTTGATCGTGTGTTTTTTCTTTTTACCAGAATAAGATTGTTTTTGTCTTTTTTTTTGGNCGTTGGATTGGAGTTTCGGTAGCATCAATAATAATAGTTTTATCATTAAAATAATCATTTATTAGTGCTTTTTTACCAGCAAGTTGTTGAAAATCAGAGTTTTTAATTAAAATATCTTCAATTCACTTAATATTACGATAACAATTAGCCTCACTAATATCAAAACTTTTACCAAGATGAAAATAAGTCTGATATTCTCGTCAATATAATAAAGTCATCAATAATCTATTTTCTAATGATAATTTATTAGTTTTACCACCTTTTTTAAATTTTTCTATTTCAGCAACTTTTAAAATATCTAACATTTTATTAAAAGTGGATTTTTTTATTCCTGTTAATCTTAACCATTCTCTATCATTAAGAGTATTAAATTTATTATTGTTCATATTTTTATGTCCTCATAAATTATATTTTATAATAATATTTTAATAAAAAAGGGTATCGCAAGAAGTCTAATTTAAGTCATATTAATTTTGATAATTTAGCAAAATTAATTACAGTTAATAATGATAGTATTATGGGTATTACAATTAATTTTAGTATTTCATATTCAATTAAATTTAAGGATCTTGAACAACCTCAGAATTCACAAGGACTTGTTGTTATTTGCAATGATGTTTAAGCCTTAAGCGGTATTCAGAAGAATCTTGAAAACTATTTTATTACTTTTATTGATGAACTTTTTCAAAAGCAAAATTATGAAATCATTGATTCATTACAACATAATTTTGATGCTATCAATGGTTATAATACAATTTGGCCGATAGTGGGTCAAGAATTAAAGGCGAGAGGAATTTTATTTAAAAATAATTCAAGTATTTCTTGAAGTTCTTTTAGTACTTCCTTTCGTCTTATTGAAACCGTAACCAAATCAGATTCGGTTTTATCATGGGTAGGTAGTGGTTATGATTCACAGAAATTAACACCAGAAAATTTTTTGAAATTCTATAAGGAAAAATATTTTAAACCAAGTACTTTAAAAAATTATTATGTTTATGTTAAAGGAAATGTTACATCTTTTTATCCACAAAGTTTTACAATTGAAAATTTGCCCTTTAACAAGAAAAACTCATCTAAAACCTTAAAAACACCAATTAAAGTATTACAGTCACAACAATTTATTGATCAAAAATTAGATCAATTTGCGGAAACAACAATGAAATTATGACAATATTATCAAATTGAAACATATAATGACAGACTAGTTTTTAAAATGACCCAAAATAATTTTAATGTTTTAGCAAATAAGGCAGTTGCTTTTAAAACAAATAATAATTCATTTGCAAATTTAATCCCATTTTTCAGAACTATTTTTAAGATATTTAATGATAAATTAGATCCGAAAATTAAATCTGATACAAGACTTTCATATTACACTAATACTGATAATATTAATTTAATAAAAAATTCAAACGCATTAATTTTTCAATTATTTCGAAAAATGAATAAAGATGGATATTATCCATGATTAGACATAAACTTTAGTTACAATGCCTTTGGTTATAGTTTTTTCTTTAAACCCGATAGGCACGAAACAAATACTGATAAGAAAGATGAATTTTTACAAACAATTGAATTTAAAGTTGTTTAATGGAGATATGATTAGCATTATAATGCAATAATTTATCTTAAAGAATTTAAAATGAAGACTTTTTAAATTCTTTTTTTTGTTTATAATTAATTTATAGAAAAAAATAGAAGAAATAAAGGAGCTAAGTTGATCAATGAAAAAACTATTATTAATTTTAGTTAGTTTAGGAATTACAGCAACCTCTAGTTTTAGTTTAATTGCTTGTAACCCACCCCAACACCAAGAAAAAAACATTTTACAAACATTTCAAATTAATACAAATCAAACGGGGATTGAAATTTTAGCTAATTTACATACTTTTATGCAAATTCGTTATCGTTTAACGCAAGACCCTACAGCACGAAAAATTGCGACATATCAGGTTGTATATCAAAACAAGGATATTACTAATGATCAAATAGTAACTGTTAGTCGTGATGGAATTGTTCATATTACTATTACTTTAGCCCCACCTGATTCATCAATTTCTGTTGATCAACAAAATTTAGTGCAAGAAGGATTTGAACTAGGGAACACATATAATGTTGAAATTAAAGTCACTGATGTTAATAAACAAAATATTAAAACTGTTATTGTTCCAGATTTAAAAACTTCTGCAAGAGAAAATGAGGTCTATCAAAAGTTAAATACTAATTATGATATCATAGAAGCGGTTCGTGATGCAATTAATCACCGTTTATCGATTACAGCTTCGAATAGTGATTTTATTATTACTAATGATCAAAAACCAAATGAAAAACAGTTGCCAGGAACAGTTGTAACTTTTACTGTTACTACCGCACCAAATAGTAGTTTAATTGAAGGTTCATTTACTTTTATTAATACTTTATCAGCACGAAAAGATATTTCCGAAGTTGAAATTAATAATTTACCAGTTGATCCAAACCCTAAGTTTACTTATGGTCAATTAAATCAAAACAAAGAGATTTTAGATGCCATTATTGGAACAATTAATAACAAGTTACAAATTACGATTACAACAAAAGATTTTATTGTAACAAATGATCAAAAAGTTAATGAACCACAAGCACCAAGTCAAACAGTAACATTTATCGTTGTGGCAACAGAAACTAGTAGTTTAATTCATGGTACCTTTAAATTTACGGTTGTATTAGCAAAATTAAATTTAACCCCCGTTAAAATTGATGGAACAACTATCACCGTTGTTGCTGACCCAGATGCTCTTTATGAAACACTAAATCAAAATAATGAAATTATCACAGCAGTAACAACAACGATTAATAAGACGCTTTTGATTACGGTGACTAAGTTTGACTTTATCATTACGAATAATCAACCTAGTGATAAAAAACAAGAACCAAAGACAGTTGTAACGTTTACAATTACTGCAAGTGAAACTAGTAAATTAATTACTGGTCAGTTTACTTTTAAAATTACTTTACAAGAAAAAACAATGTAATATTAACAATCATCAAAATAGAAGAGGAAGTTAATATGAATCAAGAAAATAAGGATATGAATTGAAAAATAGTAAGTAAAGAAATTATTAATAGACAATTACAAGCATATTATCGCAATAATATTTCATTTCAACCACCAACAAAACAACATCAACTAGTAATTCGGTGAATGTTGTTTTTAGGACCGTTTTTAACATTAATGGGAATTTTTATTAGTATTTTATTTGTTGTTAAAAGTATTGCTATTTATTTAATTTTTTTACCACTTCTAATGTTATTAATTGGAATTAGTTTAATTGTTGTTGTTTCTTATTATATGATTAAGTGAACACGGTTATTAAAACTTTATGATAAAATCATGGAAAAAATTAATTTAGTTGAAATTTATAATTTAGGTTTGGCCCAATATTTTAATTCACAATTAATTCTAAAAAATATTAGTCAAACTTTTGAACCAGCACCTAGTAGGTTAATTAATTTTAATATTAATACTAAAATTGATACTGTTTTTAATTTATCACATACTTTGGGTGAAATTTCGTTTGGTACAATTATTCATCATGTCATTAATAAAGTTAACCCTAAAATTAATAGAGACGAATTCTATCGGTTACCAATTTTTACCGTACAACCAACCACTAAATTATCTGCTGAATTTACAATTCAGCCGCGCAGAGTATCAACTAAATTTTTTAATCCGTTAACTTATGTTAGTTTTGAGGATGATTTATTTGAACGGGTGTTTTTCGTTGAGGGTCATTATGAACGAGCAATTAAAAGTATTTTAAATCCAAAAGTTCGTAAAAACTTACTTGTCTTAGCAGCAAAGACACCAACAATTCCTGCCGTTGATGTGGTTCAAAATGTTTTAACATTTTTGTTTCAATCTTATTTAGTAAAAAATTGAAATGATAGGAAAATGACATTAACCCAAGTTGATTTTTCAGGAAATTTTGAACGTGTAGCTGATGATATTATTACTAAAATTGAAACAGATATTATTTGATTAAAAGAATGTTTAGTTTGATTGAATCAATTTGGGATTATGATGGTATAGCAATTTATTTCAAACAAAATAATTTTATTAAGAAAACAGGAGTGAGATGATAACAAATGCAAGAAAAATTGTTTACAAATCAAAATCAGCAAAAATTATTAGTTGAATTAAATTATGAAATGCAAACCGCTGATGAAGTTTGTTTTGTTTTTCCCTTTATTTCCAAAGCGATTATTAATAAAATTGAAGCATCGATTAAGTATTGTTGTCTTAATAAAATTCCAATTCGAATTATTACTACTACTTTTGATGATTTAGCTGAATATAATAATTTATTAGAATTAGCACGATTAGTAACAACTTATAATAATATTCAGATTAAAGTGGAAGATAACTTAGAAAAACGAAGTGAGCGAATTCATATTAAAGCTTCAATTTTTAAACGTTTCCATGGGGTTTCAACAGCAATCATTGGTTCTTCAAATTTAACTTATCAGGGGATGGTAACAGGACGGGAATGGAATATTAAATTAACAACAATTAATAATCATCGTTTAGTTACAGAAATTATTACTGAATTTGAACAATTATGAAATGAAGTTTTAGTTGATTTTAATGATGAACTTGCTCGAAACCATTTGTTAGAACGAATTAGTCAAAACCAGACAGCTCGTATTGCAACTATGTTTAATAATACGCCAACTGAATTTTTAACAATTCGGAAATATTTATATGATTTTCAAAAAGATATTGTAACAACATTGCAATATCGTCGCCAATTAGGAAAAAATGCGCATTTAGTAATTATGGCAACTGGAACTGGTAAAACAGTAGTTGCCGCTTTTGATTATTTTTATCAACAGCAAGCAAGAGGTGGAGAACCAGTAAAAATGTTGTTTTTAGCCCATCAAAAAGAAATTTTAGATCAAGCTTTGCAAACTTTTCGTGGGGTTTTAATGGATAAAACTTTTGGGGAAGTTATGTATGAAGGAAAAAATAGTGAAAACAATGCGCATTTATTTGCAACAATTCAAACGATGGCTAATAAGTTATCACAGTTTAAACGTGATCATTTTGATGTGATTATTTTTGATGAAGCACATCATATTGCTGCTAATACTTTTGATCAAGTTTTTAATTATTTTCAACCACAACAAGTGCTTGGGTTAACTGCAACCCCAGAACGCGAAGATGGTAAATCAATTAAAAAATATTTTGCTAATGAATATGCAGCAGAATTACGCCTATGAGATGCAATTAACCAACGTTTATTATGTCCCTTTGATTATTATTGTATTGATGATAATACAGTTGATTTAACAGGGGTTGATTTAAATGCTGATAGTGAACTTTTTAAAAAGTTAAATACAAAAGCACGAAATGATTTATTATTAAAAATGATTGAAAAATATTTGGGTTTATATGCAAAACCAACAGCACTGATTTTTTGTGTAACAACTGAACACGCTAAACTAGTCGCAACTTTTTTACGAGCAAATCATCTCCGTGCTGATTATCTAACTTCTGAAAATCGTGAACAACGAACACGAATTTTACATGAATTTAAAATTGGTCGAATTAATTATTTATGTGTTGTTAATATGTTTAATGAAGGAATTGATGTTCCAGAGATTAACACAATTATTTTATTACGCCCAACAAATTCTAAAACAGTTTATTTACAACAACTTGGACGGGGATTACGAAAAACAGAATTAAAAAGTCGGTTAGAAGTTTATGATTTGATTAGTAACATTGATAGTAAATATGATATTACGATTGGAATTAAAAATTTATATGATCCAAAATTAACGTCAATAAAAGGATTATTAGCAAACGAAGGGTTACCTTATAATTGCACGATTACTTTAGAACAACGATCACAAAAAGTTATTTTAAATAATTTACGCAAATGATATGATAACCGTGCCAGAATTAAAAGTCATATTCGTGAATATTATCAAAAATATCAAAATGATGGTTTAAAACATTTACTACATGATTATGATTTATCATTATATCAATTTTATAATTATGTAAATGATTTTTATGTTAAAATTGGTCGTAATATTGAACGTTATCAACCGGATGAAAATAATACTAACCGGAATAAAAGCTTGTTAAAACAATTCTTATTTTTAGATAGTTACCACCTTATTAATTATTTTATTTTACGGTTAAGTCAAAAGCTTCCCACGGGCGAAATTAATTTAGATTATGATAATTTATTAATAACATCATTGTTATATGAAGTAACTAGTATGGCTGTTTTTACTGCATTATTTCCAAATTATGCAATGATTCCTGATTTAGTAACATATTTTATTAATCATCATCAACTTATTGTGGCAGAATTATTAATTATTTTACAATATAAATTAGAACATGAAACTTTAAAAATGCATTCTGAAACGACGAGGCCATTATTAAAAGGAATTACTTATACTGTTAAACAAGTTTTATCAGTTATTGGTCGAACAAACTTTTTATTAACACGGGGGGAATTACGAATTATTGCTTTTCAAGCTGGTTATTTAACATTTGATAAAGTTAATCAAGTTATTTTAGCGGATGAAGATGGAACGGGGTATGGTAAATTAACAAAATATTTACCAGATGAACAAGTTTTTTATTGGTCAATTCCTGAAACAATGACACTGGCTAATAAGTTAGTAAAAGACATTCAAAATAATGGTATTGTTAAATATTTATTTTTACAAAACAAAATTAATACTAAGTGGTCAAATTTAGGATTAAAATTATACTGTTTTATTGGGTTTGGTCATTATGAGACAATGTTAACAGAGAATTATTTGACGGCTAAATTTTTTATTGAAAAAGACTAAATATTTTTAAACATATTTTTTGGAAGTTAAAAAGTGGACCGATGCAAAATAATTATTAATTTAACATTTATTTTTTATGTTGTAAGTCATTTTTTCATAATAAATTATTAAAAATATAAAAATTGAATCTTTTTTGTTTACAAAAAATGTATTATAATTATTAAATAGTATTATTTTTATCAAAGGAACATATAGAAAATGGAAAATTTTAATCTTGATTTTATTCGTAATTTAACGAGATTAGTAACCTTTAATAATGCCGAGCAATTGTATCAAACAAAAAAGG
>NZ_JXYY01000023.1:0-18401 GCF_016082235.1 Spiroplasma sp. hyd1 | reverse complement strand
AACAGTGGTTGACTTAAAAATTGATGTAAAACCATCTGCCCCCGATGCAACGGTAATAAAAAATTATCTTGGTCAAATTGATACAAGCAATCTCACAAACCCAGTTAACACATTCTATTATGCGAATAGTGAAAGTGTTATTACAATGGTTAAACCAACACCAAGTAGTGTTATAACTGGGGTTGTGTATGGTTGTGATGAGCAATGAAATAAAACATCACAATCAAGCACCATTGACCCAACAAGTGGGATTAAACTTGATGGCTCACAGTTGGCAACAACAAATGGGTAAATATGTTGTTGAACTGGCAGATAACTTAGGTCATACCAATAATGTTTATTTACAAATTGCAAAGGACAAACAAGTAGCAAATTATTTTGATACTGATAATGGTAAACAGTTTGAAATGTGAGCCAAAGCAAATGGACATGATAATATCCGTGGCTACGGTGCTAGTCAATTGAATAAATTGTTTGAAGAGAGTAAAAATTGACAGCAACTAGCTAGTGATAGTCAATTTGCAACTGCTCTTGCTGATTGGTTTAAAACCAATGGTAAACTTGTTTCGAAAGAACCGTTGACAAAAAAACAAGTCGTAGAGCAGTTAAACAAACAAATTCCAAGTGATATCACAATTCCTGCGGTAAATACTAGCAATTATGATGTAAACAAAGTTTCGTTTCAACTAAACAAAACTGAGTTTAACCCAAACGATAAAGTCAACATTATTGTTAAATACAACAATGTCACAGCAGAACAATTTACTTTACAAATAAAAGACAGTAATGCACCAGATAATAAAAAAGGTGGTTTAACTGGTTTAGCAATTGTTGGAATTGTTGTTGGGTCGCTGGCGGGTCTTGTTATTCTTGGGTGGTTGTTATGAAAATTTGTGGTTGACCNGTTTATTTTAGGACCAATNCGCGATAAAAAACAAAAAGCGTGAAGAATTAGAGAAGACAAAGCCTTAGCAGAAATNNANGCCGAAGAAGAAGCCGAAAAAGCAAAAAGAGGGAAATAAGATGAATTGAACAATTTTCTTTGCNGTGCTTATTCTTATNTGTCTTTTTGCTNGTCCGGCGTGGTGAGTATTTAGAAAAATACTAGGTCTTTTAGGTTTTATAACTGGTTTCTGCAAAGGCATTAGTGATGTTAGAAAGAAAAAGAAATTAGATAAACAAATGAAAGGAGGTGGTAGATATGATGTTGTTAGCGACAAGTGGGTCAACTAGCTTGCAAGAAATCGGCAATAAAATAATTTCCGTTGGAATGCCAATTCTAATCGGGTTAGCAGTAACAATTGGTATTGTTATGGTGGCATATTATGGCATTGCTGGGAAATTTGCCAAAAACGCCGAACAACGCAGAGAAACGATTTCTCGTGTAACCTGAGTGGGGGTTTGTTTGGGAATTGTTATTCTTGCGAGTGCAATTGTATTGGGTCTAAAAGATGTTATTTTAGGCATTGCGTAAGGGGGGAAAAGAAAATATGGTCCAAAATAAAAAAGGGTTAAAAAACCCTTTCCGTGTTGGCAAATCGGCCAAGATAAAACCAACATCATTTAAAAATGTCATAGCCATTGTCAATAATATGATTAAGAAAATGGTTATCTTTCTTATTATATCATTTTTGCCGTTGATGTTAATAGCGGTTATTATTGTTGCTATCATCGCCGCGATTATGGCAATATTTACCCCTGACACAATCAATCATTTTACTAGCACTCACTCCTCAGAAATGTTTATACAATATAATCAATCAGTGAGTGATGGTGGTGGGGACGCACCAAGTTGGTTGCTTGGTAAAATTATGGACGCGGTATTTATGGTTTTATATATTAGACTTCTTGCGATACCCTTTTTTATTAAAATATTATTATAAAATATAATTTATGAGGACATAAAAATATGAACAATAATAAATTTAATACTCTTAATGATAGAGAATGGTTAAGATTAACAGGAATAAAAAAATCCACTTTTAATAAAATGTTAGATATTTTAAAAGTTGCTGAAATAGAAAAATTTAAAAAAGGTGGTAAAACTAATAAATTATCATTAGAAAATAGATTATTGATGACTTTATTATATTGACGAGAATATCAGACTTATTTTCATCTTGGTAAAAGTTTTGATATTAGTGAGGCTAATTGTTATCGTAATATTAAGTGAATTGAAGATATTTTAATTAAAAACTCTGATTTTCAACAACTTGCTGGTAAAAAAGCACTAATAAATGATTATTTTAATGATAAAACTATTATTATTGATGCTACCGAAACTCCAATCCAACGCCCAAAAAAAGACAAAAACAATCTTATTCTGGTAAAAAGAAAAAACACACGATCAAAACACAAGTAATTATCGAACAAGAAACCAAAAAAATTATTGCAACAAGTTTTTCGCTCGGAAAAAAACATGATTATGCTTTATTTAAAGAATCAAAAATCCCAATTTTAAAAAATACCAAATTAATAGTTGATAGTGGTTATCAAGGAATACAAAAAAATCACAATAATGTTCTAATACCTACAAAGAAAACAAAGAAAAACCCTTTAAACAAAGAACAAAAGCAATATAATAGACTAGTTTCAAAAATGAGAATTATTATTGAAAATATTTTTGCTATTCTTAAAAAATTTAAAATTATTACAGAAAAATATCGTAATCGAAGAAAAAGATTTGGTTTAAGATTTAATTTAATTGCCTCAATTTATAATTTACAATTATTATATTTAACATAAAATATTTATTTAAAATTAAATAATTTAAATAATAAATTAATTTTTCGTTGTGGAAAAATATTAAATTTTTAAATAAAAAACATAATTAATTAAAATTATATTTTTCTATTAGTATCTTTTTTACAAATATTTGCAATTTTTTAACAAGTAATGCAAGAAGTCTAATATATTTATGAGAGGCAAACTATTATTTAATGATAATAAATTATTTACTCACAAATATCACAATCCCAGGGATATTTTTTTACCAAGAGTTAACGGCAGGTCTACTGGCTTAGAATCATTTTACTAATTGTCTCTTCCCAAAAAAGTTTTTCAGTGAGTAAATACAATGTTCATGTTCATCATCATTACAGTTGCTGGGACAGCTTGAGAATATTAACTCAATTCCCTTTTCAAAACGCTCCTAAATGTTTACCGTTAATTCAAATGAAAGCGTGGTGCTTTACGATTCAATTATAAACTAAAAATTTTATCTAGAAAAGGGTTTCAAGCTTCCTTTTTTGATTAGAACAACTTAGTAGAGGTAAAACTAAGAAATAATTATTTTAATTTTAACAATATCTTTTACAAGTACTAGAAAATAGATTAAAATTATTTTATATAGGAGAATAATGATAATGACAGAAATTAAGTTAATTGCTGTTGATTTAGATGGAACAGCTTTAAATTCAACTGGCGAAATGTCCCCGCATACATTAGAAGTTTTAAAAGGGCTGGCAACAAAAGATATTAAGTTAGTAATTGCGACCGGACGACCATTATATCAAACAAAACATATTGTAACAAATTTAGGATTAACGGATATTAATGATTTTACTGTTAGTTTAAATGGTTCAGTTGTTGCAAATAATGCCACTGAAGAAATTTTATTTTGTGATTATTTTGATCAACAATTACTACGAGAACTTTATGTTGATGTCTTGGCATTTGATTTAGACACATTAATTATGTTTGATGCTGATCATTCTTCGTTTAATAAAATGTTATTACATTGCAAAGGATTTGAAGATAAAATGACAAAACATTATTTATCATCTTTTAGCGAAGAACAAGATGAAGTAACAGCATGTTTATATACAAATAATTTCAATGTTAATGTTAATAAAATTTATATTAGTAGTTATACTTCCGATATTAATCGGTTGGTTGCAAAATGAAAGGATAAAATTGAAATTTCACAAGAAATTCGTGGTGATCGCTCAGCGTTAGAAATTACTAGTTGTAATATTAATAAAGCGACTGGCATTGCTCAAATTTGTCAAAAATATCACTTAACAGCAAAGAATGTGATGGCTTTCGGGAATGAACATAATGATGTTGCGATGTTACAGTGAGCTGGAATTGGCGTGGCAATGGGGAATGCTCCCGATGATGTAAAAGCAATCGCTGATTTAGTGGCTGATGATAATGACCATGATGGGATTGCAAAAGTTATTGAAACCGTAGTTTTTGGACAATAATAGTTAAAAGTTCTTAAAGTTAGCAATAAATTTCATTTTGCTAACTTTTTTAGCAAAAAATAACATTTTAAATTGTTTTTTAGTAAAAATTTTGTTAGAGTAAGAATATTAAAAAGGGAAAGAAAAAATGAAAGTAATTGAAAAAACACCTAGTAAGCAAACATTAAATGATGGTTATCATAAATTTTGTTTTAATTGATGACGCATTTTATGTGTGATAGTATTATTTCCGTTAGTTTATTTTCGATCAAAAAAATATGTTAAAGATTTTTTTACATTTATCCAAACTTATCAACGAAAAGGGTTAATGACAATTGAAACAACAACTTTTGATTTTAATAGTTTTGAAGTATATCACCAAGATGTTATTGCAAAAAAATTAGATCAATTTAATTTTGTTTTTAGTAAAAAAGAAGAAACAGCAATGCAAATGGTGACGATTTTAAATCGCCATCAAGCACCAATTAGTGCGCTTTATTTACAACATTCTAATTCAAAGAAATGAGTAATTGGTTTGCATGGTTGAACGGAAAATAAATATTTAGGGTTACGACAAGTATTTTACTTTTATCAACAAGGCTACAATGTATTAACTTTTGATAGTGTTGCACATGGTTTAAGTGCGGGGGACTATACCGCTATTGGTTATTTGAATGCCCAAAATTTAAGTGATGTTATTCAATGACTTCAAGATAGTTATTCTGTTGAAGAAATTGGATTAATTGGGAATAGTATGGGAGCTGCTTGTTTAACAAAATATTTAATTGATGAAGGTTATCAAAATCCATTAGTTCATTGAGCAATTAGTGATTGTGGGTTTAGTAGTTTATTAGTTCAATTTCGTTATGTGATGCAATATCGTTATCAGCATCCATGGTGGTTAATTAGCTTTGGTTTAACAAAGAAATTTAACAAAGAAATTGGTTTTAATTTACGAAAATATAATTTATTAAAACATACCAAGCGGTTAAAAGATTTTCCAATGTTAATTATTCATGGTAATTACGATGATTTTGTTCCTTACTTTATGAGTAAAGAATTTTTTACTCAAAAAGCAAAGTTTGAACCAACCGGTCAAAGTGAATTAGTATCCTTATTAAACATTAACCATGTTGAAGCGATTTCAAAAGGGCATCAAGTTTATCTTGCGGCTATTAAAACATTTTTAGCACAACAAGAAAGGAAATAAGGATGAAATTACAAAGAAAATATGGGTTTTGACAGATTTTAGCATTAGCAATTTCAGCAACATTAGGTTCTTCGATTTTAGTTTCGTTTGGCCAAGTTGCTTTTCAAGCACAGTTTAATCCCATTTTAATTATTATTGCTTGAATTTTAGGAGGTTTATTAGTTTTACCAGAAATGTTATTATTATCCGAAGGAGCTACTTCGTATCCTGAAAATGGGACAAGTTATTACTGAATTAAACGTGCAAAATGAAATGCTTGTTCATTTTGGTTTGGTTGAATTATGGTATTATTTGTTAGTGCAACAGCTATTGCAACTGCTTGTTTAGCACTAGGCAATATTTTAATTACCTTATTAAAGTTAGATAACCAATGATATGGTAAATTATTTGGGATTATAATTTTATTAGTGTTAGTTATTATGCAAATTTTTATTAAAAAAAGTAGTGGTTATTCCCAAATTGTTTTTGCTTTACTAAAAGGATTTCCAATTGTTTTGCTTTTAGTTATTGCAATGGTTTATGGTAATACTGCTAGTTTTACTGATGATACAATTAATAAAAATTTAAGTCAAATTTATCTTTCATCATTTTTATTATTACCAGCAACAGCAATGACAATGTTTGCTTATTCGGGGATGGAAGCAATTACGTATGTTAGTGGGGAAATTATTAATCCTCGGAAAAACATTCCGCGGGCAATGATTACCGCGACAATTGCAATTGTTTTATTATATATTATTTTAGCAATTGGATTATTAACAATTAATAAACCACAGAATTGATTAGGACCAACGGGTTTTAACAATGTATGATATTATGCGATTAGTAATAATCCTACGATTCCATCATTTTTAAACTATTTATTTTCAATTTTAGCAATTTTTATTTTTGTGGGATCATTAAATTCATTTTTAGTGTATCATTCACGGTTAATTTTTAAAATGAGTGAAGAAAACGATTTTTTTGCCTTTTTTCAAAAGACAACGAAACGAACTAATATGCCATATTTAGCAATCCTCTTTTTAGTCGTGTTAGCAATTATTTACATTTTATGAACATCGTTGTTTAATGTCACAAATTATTTTATTATTGCTGTTAGTGTTTTAAAATTCATTACAATGATTACCTTAATATATTTACGCCAAAAGGATGTTAAGTATCAATCCCTTTATCGAAAACCAGTCTTTATTATTTTAGTTATTTTAGCATTAAGTTCATGTACAATTACTTTTATTGGTTCAATTTTAGCAATGTATTATTATGCAACTGTAACGGCGAATATGTGAGAATTATGGAATTGTTTTATTGTGTTGGGAATAATGTTAGGTGGTTATCCACTTTATTATTTAAAAAAATGATTAGAAACAAAGTGTAACGCTAAAAAACAACGTTCACAGTAATTATTAAATGATGATTTTGTAGAAAAAGATGAACCTTTTTCAAAATAATTTTTTTTAAAATTATTTTAATGATATAATGGTTTTGTTCATATGACAATATAATAAATCTTTCTTTTTTTCAATTAAAATATAAGGTATGATTTTAAGTATTCATTTGAATAAGAGAAAGGAGGACCGTAAAAGTGTATAATAATAGACCGAATCAAAAGTTTACCAAAAGAACTGATGATATTATTAACGACGAAAAGTTTTTATTAGCAGATAAACAACCTACTTTAAAAACAGTAACTAGTAAAGACGGCCAAACAAGAGATTTATGTGAATTTTGAGTTTTAGATAATGGTGAAGAAGTGCAATGTGTAGTATGAAATGATTTAGCAGAAAGATTTAATGCTGAATTTAATCTAGATGATTTTAAATCAGTTATCATTTCTTATCGTAAAAATCTTAATAGTTTTACTGGAAAAATGCGTTATAGTGTACGTCAATTTTCATTTACTAACTAATGCTTTGTTTTTTAAAATAAAGCAAAAACCCGCTATAGCGGGTTTTTATTTTGTTTTGAAACAAGACTTTTTCTTGAAAAAATGGTATAATAACAAAAGATAGAAATTAAGAGGATGAAGGAAGTTTTATGGAGAAAACATACGTAATAAAAGTATTGGCGAAAAAAGACGCAAAATTAAATTATAAACAGGCGATGACACTAACACAAGAAGCTTTAGCAAAGGAAACAGGGGCTGTTGATCCAAAAATTTTTTTACGTTTTAAATGATATCGCCCAACACAAGAAGTTTTTGAAAGCATTTATTCTGCTGCTGTATGAGCAACAAAAATTGGATTTGAACGTTATTATGATATGATTCCGAATAATAATGAATTAAAAGATGTTATTTCTTTTAAAGCATTATATAAGGGTGTTATGAATGTTTTTGTTAAAATTGATGATGAAGTTCAAACTTATGGTGAAAACATTATTGCGATTACTGATTATGCGAATTTATTGTTGACAATTATTTCTGAAATAATTAAAACTAATTATATCCGTACTACTTTTTACGATAAACATATTGACAATCCTAATGTTAAATCTTTTTTAAGCCATTTATTAGGTGGTGCTGCCTTAGGAATTGCCCGTTGATTTGGATATCGTCTTGAAAATCAAGATGATGGG
Source organism: Spiroplasma sp. hyd1 (assembly GCF_016082235.1). Taxonomy (NCBI): domain Bacteria; kingdom Bacillati; phylum Mycoplasmatota; class Mollicutes; order Entomoplasmatales; family Spiroplasmataceae; genus Spiroplasma; species Spiroplasma sp. hyd1. Next base: position 10,430 of record NZ_JXYY01000023.1, on the reverse strand, counting down.
CATGAATTATTACAAAAGTTATATGTTATGAATATTAGTAAAATCAAAGGTTTAGATCACGATAACATTAATGACGTTTTATTTTTAATTGAAGATTTGTTGAATTACATTGAATCAAACTCTTACTTTATTGAAGAGTTTAAAGAAACCGAAGAGTAAGACAGAAGGAGAACTACTAATGGCAAAGATGAAAAATTTTGTAGATGCAACTTATGATAATCAAAATGTTTATTTAATCATTAATGATCAAAATGAAGCAATTATGATTGATGCCTCAAATGCGGCAAAAGATGCAATCGAATATATTAAACAAAAAAATCTGACCTTAAAAGCCTTGTTTATTACCCATGGTCATATTGACCACTATGATGGGATTGATGATGTATTACAGCAATGTCCAGATTTAAAAATTTATATTCAAAAAATTGATTTACGATTATTATCGCAACATAAGGTTGATGATACAACTGGAGAAATTCTAGGACCAGGCATTGTTTATCCATTAACAAATCTTGTTCCGTTAATTGGTGATACTGTTGTCGAAGAAATTGGTTATCAAATTGAAGTCTTTCATATTCCTGGTCATACCGCCGGAACACAAATGTTACGAATTAAAGCCTTAAACTTAGTAACAACAGGGGCAAGTTTAATGCCTGATAAAGCAAGCCCAGGGTATACGGGAGCAATGTGTAATGATAATTACTTTGTAACAGAGTTACGTCGTATTACAAACTTGGAACCAATATGACAGGTTTTACCTGGTCATAATAAACCATTTTTAATGCGTGATGCCCTTGACCAAAACCTAATTCCAACAGAAGATCATTTTTAAAATAAAAGTAGTCTCATCAATATGAGACTACTTTTATTTTTTATAATTAAATTATTACTAATAGGTATTAATGTAAGGATTCCTATTATCTTCAATTTTCTCTTAATATTGATGTCTTCTGTAAAAAATATTTTTAAAATTAACATATTTAATTATTTATATTGTGATATGAAAATTTAGGTTAAAATGTAAGTGAGCAAAATTGAGAGCAGTAATAATCATATGCTTGCTTTTTTTGTCATAATTAAAAATGGTTCAATATGAACAGTTTATGAATTATTGAAGCACTTTATACAAAAGGAGAAAAAATATGAAAAAATATTTATGAGCTATTTTAATAAGTTCATTTTTAGTTATTTCACTTGCTAGTATTATTATTTTTTTTACAAATAATAGTTTTAAAACATCAGATAATTTAAAACAAATTGTAGAACCAAGTCGCGGTTGACCAGCAAAAGATATGAGTCAATTCAAGATTTGACAATTTTTATATAATGACACTCAACAAAAAATTGTTGCAACAAATGAGAAAATGATGGAAGGTTTTTATAGTTTTTATCGTAATGAATATGATAAATATCGTGATACAGCTGAAGGAAATATTGGTAAACCGGGTTATGATGAAATTGGTCTTCCCCTTGCTGAAATTAATGATTATATTGAGTAAAAGATTGTTTTTTCTTATGATATGCAAAAATTTATGGCCTTAAGTTTACGCTCGTATTTTATTGAAATATCAATCAATCAAATTATTGATCCAGCTGATAATAATATTAATCCAAACGAGTATTTAAACTTATGAGTTATGAAGTATTTTCAGGCAGGATTTTATTTTCAATGAGCAAAAATTTGAATTCAAGATTTAGGCCGAACAATTGAAAAATCAATTGATGTTGATTTTTATGTATTTGGGTCATTAGTCCCTCGTGATAAGGATAATAACCCGTTGTGATCACAAGGTCCTGATCCAGTTGCCGCTGCAAAAGTAAAACCACGGTTAAAACTTGATGATGTAATGACAAATATGATCAATAAAGTTTATAACATTGTATTTGGGAGGGAAAAGTAAAAATGATTATTTTAGAAAATATTAGCAAACATTATGGTAAAAATCATGTTTTAAAAGATATTAATTTAGAGATTAAAGAAAGTGAATCAGTTGCTTTTTTAGGAGCAAATGGGAGTGGAAAAACAACTTTAGTTGAAATTATTTCTGGTGTTTTAAAACCTTCAACTGGTAAGGTAATGTTTGTTAATGATAAATATGAAAAGANTAGACTTCTTGCATTACTTNNNNGTTAAAAAATTGCAAATATTTGTAAAAAAGATACTAATAGAAAAATATAATTTTAATTAATTATGTTTTTTATTTAAAAATTTAATATTTTTCCACAACGAAAAATTAATTTATTATTTAAATTATTTAATTTTAAATAAATATTTTATGTTAAATATAATAATTGTAAATTATAAATTGAGGCAATTAAATTAAATCTTAAACCAAATCTTTTTCTTCGATTACGATATTTTTCTGTAATAATTTTAAATTTTTTAAGAATAGCAAAAATATTTTCAATAATAATTCTCATTTTTGAAACTAGTCTATTATATTGCTTTTGTTCTTTGTTTAAAGGGTTTTTCTTTGTTTTCTTTGTAGGTATTAGAACATTATTGTGATTTTTTTGTATTCCTTGATAACCACTATCAACTATTAATTTGGTATTTTTTAAAATTGGGATTTTTGATTCTTTAAATAAAGCATAATCATGTTTTTTTCCGAGCGAAAAACTTGTTGCAATAATTTTTTTGGTTTCTTGTTCGATAATTACTTGTGTTTTGATCGTGTGTTTTTTCTTTTTACCAGAATAAGATTGTTTTTGTCTTTTTTTGGGCGTTGGATTGGAGTTTCGGTAGCATCAATAATAATAGTTTTATCATTAAAATAATCATTTATTAGTGCTTTTTTACCAGCAAGTTGTTGAAAATCAGAGTTTTTAATTAAAATATCTTCAATTCACTTAATATTACGATAACAATTAGCCTCACTAATATCAAAACTTTTACCAAGATGAAAATAAGTCTGATATTCTCGTCAATATAATAGACTTCTTGCATTACTTGTTAAAAAATTGCAAATATTTGTAAAAAAGATACTAATAGAAAAATATAATTTTAATTAATTATGTTTTTTATTTAAAAATTTAATATTTTTCCACAACGAAAAATTAATTTATTATTTAAATTATTTAATTTTAAATAAATATTTTATGTTAAATATAATAATTGTAAATTATAAATTGAGGCAATTAAATTAAATCTTAAACCAAATCTTTTTCTTCGATTACGATATTTTTCTGTAATAATTTTAAATTTTTTAAGAATAGCAAAAATATTTTCAATAATAATTCTCATTTTTGAAACTAGTCTATTATATTGCTTTTGTTCTTTGTTTAAAGGGTTTTTCTTTGTTTTCTTTGTAGGTATTAGAACATTATTGTGATTTTTTTGTATTCCTTGATAACCACTATCAACTATTAATTTGGTATTTTTTAAAATTGGGATTTTTGATTCTTTAAATAAAGCATAATCATGTTTTTTTCCGAGCGAAAAACTTGTTGCAATAATTTTTTTGGTTTCTTGTTCGATAATTACTTGTGTTTTGATCGTGTGTTTTTTCTTTTTACCAGAATAAGATTGTTTTTGTCTTTTTTTGGGCGTTGGATTGGAGTTTCGGTAGCATCAATAATAATAGTTTTATCATTAAAATAATCATTTATTAGTGCTTTTTTACCAGCAAGTTGTTGAAAATCAGAGTTTTTAATTAAAATATCTTCAATTCACTTAATATTACGATAACAATTAGCCTCACTAATATCAAAACTTTTACCAAGATGAAAATAAGTCTGATATTCTCGTCAATATAATAAAGTCATCAATAATCTATTTTCTAATGATAATTTATTAGTTTTACCACCTTTTTTAAATTTTTCTATTTCAGCAACTTTTAAAATATCTAACATTTTATTAAAAGTGGATTTTTTTATTCCTGTTAATCTTAACCATTCTCTATCATTAAGAGTATTAAATTTATTATTGTTCATATTTTTATGTCCTCATAAATTATATTTTATAATAATATTTTAATAAAAAGGATATCGCAAGAAGTCTATTAAAAAAACAATTGGAGTACAATTTCAAGATGGCTATTGACCATCAGGAACAACCCCAATTGATTTAATTAAATTTTATAAAGGACGTGGTTATTTAACAACTTTAGAGGGACAAACATTAATTGATGCTTTTGAGTTGAAGAATTTGTTGAAGAAAGAAATTTCATCTTTGTCTGGTGGGCAACGTCAACGTTTTAATTGTTTTTTATCAATTCTAAATGATCCAGAAATTCTTGTTTTAGATGAATTAGTTACAGGGTTGGATTTAAAAATGCAAATTAAACTTGTTAATTTCTTAAAAAGGTGAAAAGACGAAAAAAAATTAATTTATTAATTGTTTCACATACACCAGAAGAAGTTGAATTACTTTGTGATCGTGTTTTGCTTTTAAAAGATGGTGAAATTTATAGTGACCAGCCAATTACAGAAATTATTAAAAATAATGGTAGTTTACGGAAAATGTTAGTTAATTATTTTGAAGATGTTGCTGGATATGAATCATAAAATCCAGTTTAATCTTAAACCATTATTTTCAAAATTAAATAAAACTAATAATTTATTGTTTAAAACTATTTTTACAAATCCTCGCACATATATGTTTGTTTTTCTTTTTTCCGTTATTTTGTCCGCCATTTGTTCATGGTTTTGAAATACTTATAGTTATTATGCTGTTTTACCACCAGTTTTAATTAGTTTTTTGTCCGTTTCGGTTTTTACTAGTAGTTTTTATTTAGGAATTTATTTATTAGAATGACGAAAAAAGAACTTTTTAAAACGAATTAAACTAATTAATTTAACAGAATATAATGTTATTTTTGTTATTTTTTTATTAAATTTAACATTATCAATAATGTCAATCTTATTAAATATTGCGTTATATAATTTGTATGCTTTAATTCCAATTTTTGGATTTAGAATGGCGTTATTGTCAAATATTAAGCCATTCATTTGAGTTTTATATTTTTTTGGAATTATTTTGTTTACTTTTTTTTAACTATTTTGTATGTTTTTTAGCAACCGCATTGTCAAGTCGTAATTTGTCATTTGCAATCTTAGCCATTGTTACCTTATTTTTTATTATTTTTTCAGATGTAATAATTCAGCCGACAATTACTAATCATCATTGATTTTTTATTATCATTGGCTACTTGTGCCCAGCCAAATACTTTATTTGATTTAATATGCTAATTACATCTTATCAGTTTATGGATCCGTTAGGAATTAGTCAAATTATCCAGGACTATAATACGGTTTCTTTTATTACATTTACTAATCTTTGACAACCATTACTGGGGATGATTGTTTTTACTGGTTTATTTGGATACTTGGCAAAACATTGTTTTAACTGGGGAATGAAAGGAAAATAGGATGAAAAAAATATTTACTTATTTGGGGTTATTTACATTAATAACACCCCCCGTTACTTTAACTGTTGCTTGTACGATTGGAAATCTTGATGGCAGTAGTTATTTAAAAAGTTTACCTAATTTTAATTGAGAGAGTTCAGAATATGGTGATGGTCTTTTATTTAATAATCAAAATTCACAAAATATTTTAAATCATAAAAGTGATCAAGTTGATTTAGGAACCGTTAATCCTCAATATTTAAATTCGTATTTAGATTATTCAAAATTTAGTACCGGATTTCAATGGGATCAAAATATTCGGAAACAAGCGGTAACTGGTGTACCATTAAACAAAGGTTTTATGCCAAATGGTAATTATGTAGCTGATTTTGGAATTACTTCAGCTGCCCAAAAGTACTTACGCCTTAATTCAATTTTAAATTGAGATCCAGCAACAGATTATGATGCAAAATATAATCAAGGGCAAATCCCATTACAACAGCGAACTTTTGTTGCAACGGTTAATTCAAAATAACAAAATCAGAATGTTAATTATAATCAGTTAGGATTTTCGTCACGAAAACATCGGACTTTTGATAATACAATTGTTGGTACAAAAAATCCTTTTGAAAATACTAACTTAAACTGACAATATGTAAATGAATTTATTAATTGATCAGGTTCATGATTTGAAGGATCAATCATTCCACCGCCTGCTGATGTCATTGATGCAGCTCATATTAATGGAACCCCAATTTATGGTAATGTTTTTTTAGATGGTTATCATGGGTTAACTCGAGAAATGTTAAAAGATTTTTTAGCGCGTAATGCTGATGGAACATATAAAATTGTTGATATCTTAATTAAAATTGCAAAATATAATGGTTTTGATGGATGGTTTATTAATAATGAAGCAAATGGGAGTTTTCTAAATGGAACCATTTTAGATTATAATGAAATGTATCAAATTTTAAAAGAATTTAATTATAAGGTTGGGATCGCCACTGACCCAGATGTTAAAAAATTACAAATAATATATTATCGAAATGATGCAACTGTTTCAAAAAGTGCAACTGGTTATGATGATGTAGAAACGGTTAAAATGACAACAACTGGTTATCCACGAAATGGGGTTATTACCCCAACACAAGTACAATTAAATTTTGGAGAAACACCAGATAAAACGAGAGCCTTTTTAAAAGAAAATCCAAATTACCATCCATCGGATTTGTATACAATGATTGTTGAATGATCAAATGCAAAATATTGTGGGACATATGATTTTCGCCAGTTAGCTTATGCTTTATCAGCTACGAGTGGCCGACCAACATTTGATCCAAATGTTTATACAAGTTTTTCATCATATATGGATAGTGGGACTTCTATTTTTGGAAACTATGCTTATAATTGAATTAAAAAACAAGCCTTTCATGATGAAGCAAGAGCCTTTCTATTTGCAACACAGGTTTCAAATTTATTTAATATGATTCATTACTCAGGAACAAATATGTTTATTAGTGATAAAGATAAGGGTTTACAAGCAAATAGGTTATGCAATGATTATACTAAGTTAGATCCCAAGGTTGATTTCATCGCATCAGCATTTGCAGCTGATCCACGCATTAAAGTAAACAATAAGGGACCAATTAATGATTTTCTTAAACAAAATATTTATGATTACGAATCAAATAATGGTTATAATTCAACTAGTTTTGGGGTTGGTAGTTTAGTACAAGAAAGAACAACATTATTTGATGAAAATCAAATTTTAAATAAATCAACTAATTTTTCAATGGGGAGTGGAATTAAGTTTGTTGATCGTGATGAACAAGGAAATGCTGTTGTAGCAAATGATTATCCTTGAACAAACCGCCGATTAACAGATGTTCTTCCAACTTATCAATGGAAAATTTATGATGAAACAAAAAAGGAACAGCCTCTAAATATTAATGATATTACTGGGATGTATGATTACGATAATGTTTATAAAAAAGGAAATTCAATTGTGATTGGTAGTGGTTTTGATGGTTTAGGAAAAGTTTTATCAGCGAAATGAGATCAAACCAAAGTTTATTACTAAGATATTATGGGAACTAATTTAAGTAGTAATCAACATCAAGTTAGTTTTATTTATTATGATGGTTCAAATAATAACAGTAATGCTGAAGTTAACTTTTGAATTACAACAACTAATCAAACAACAGGAGCATCATCGGGGCAAACTTTTAGCCCAACCAAAACGGAAAAATTAAAAGATGGGTGAGTAAAAATTTCATTTGATTTAAACCACATTGGAAATGTTAAGAAAACAAATCGGATTTCAAAAATTGGTTTACAAATTCGACCACAAACCAAGAATTTTAAATTTAATGTTGGTGAATTTAACATTGCAACTGCGACAAATCAGCAAACCAATAGTGTTGATATTACTAATCCAGGAGTTGAATATGCCATTAAACGACATAATTTAACTAAGGAATGATTTAACCTTCGTTTTAGTTGAAAAAGTCAAAATGTAAATAATCTTAATTATTATGCAATATATTATTTTGCAGATAATAAATGATATCGAGTTGGTGAAACAACACAAAATTATTATTTTTTAAAAAATTTAACAAATACTCAGCAAATAATTCAGTTGATGATTAAACCCGTTTATAATGATAACATTGCTACGACAGGTTTTGTCTTTAATGTTCGGGTATCATAAGGAGGCATTGATGAAAATTAGTCAAAATTATAAGATGTTTAATCGTTGTATTAGTTATATGTTTAAAACGATTTTAAAAACATCACGAACGTATATTTATATGGTTGTTGCCCCAATTATTTTAATTACTTTTGTTTATTTCTTTTGATATCAACAAATGTTAAAAACAAGTCGTTATATTATGATTTCATCATTTACTCTAATTCCTGCTTTGTTTTTGTTATTTCTAGGTTCATTTATCATTTGTGAATGACGAGATTCGGTTTTTTAAAAATATTTAAAAAATTTTGGTTTAAATAAACTTCAGTTTATGGCAGCTTTATTAATTGTTTTATTTACGATTACTTTTGCTATTATTTGGTTAATAGTGGGTTATTTATTCTTAATTGACTTAACCCATCAAGAGCATATTGTTCAAAATTGATTTAATTTTATTACATTATTTTCACAATGATTTGGTTGACTTTTTGGCATTATTTTAAATATTTTAATAATGTTCTTCTTAGCGCTTTTAGTTGCTGGTTCATTAAAAAATATTTACATTGTGCAAACGATTAATATCTTAATTTTTATTTTTTCGTTATTGTTCGGTGATTTTTTAATTGATTTATCGTATGCAACAACACCAGCAATTATCATTGGTTATTTTATTCCACAAAAATATATTACTTGAATTGTTTATATATTTTACACACAAAGTAATTATAATTCGAATGGGTTTTTCTTAATTGTCCCTTCTGTTGATCGGAACTTAGCATTTACATCAATTTACCAACCAATTTTTGGAACTTTAATTTTTATTAGTACAATTAGTGTTGGTTCATACTTTGCTTTTGTCACTAGATTTAAAAGGTAGGGTTTACTGGTTTTTACCAGTAAACCCTTATTTATTTAACCTTTATTACTGAAACCTTTTTTGCTTCAGAAAATTACTTTCTTTTTTAAAGAAAGGTTTTTATTATGGTAAAGTTAACAAAACAAGATCGAAAAAGGACATTAAAAAATAATTAAGATGAGTAATAAATAAATTATTCGACAGTATTAATTTTATTTATTTACATAAAAAAATGCATTATTTTGAATAATGCATAACATAAGTGTTGAAATATAAATCTTGTGGCTTAAAACCTAGTTCTTGGTATAGGGGCACTTTATCAATTGGAGCAACTATTCCTACACTTTGATATTTTGCTTTTTGGGCTTGATTTAATAAATGGTTTAACATTTTTTTCTCATCATTAGGGTGTTCGTTATCATAACTAATAATTTCACCAATCACAGCAAGTGCTGCTTCAAAATAAATAATACCAGTTACTATTGGAACATCATCTTTTGTTAATGTTGCAACATAACAAAGATTACAAGTTTGGTCCAAAGCAGCAGTACTTGTTGGTGTTGGTAAATCTTTTAACGGTAATTCATTGTCATTAACAATCTTAAGATTATTAGCACTGGTAAGTTTCGTATCATTAATTTCTTTTAAAGTTTTTAGATCTGTTGCAGTAATAAATTTTTCATTTTCTGATAATTCAACTGTTGTGGAAAAGGTTGTGAGATCTAATAACATTCCGTTCCCAGTTCGCCAATGATTTAATCCGCTTTTTTTAAAAAATGATCGTTCACCCTGAGTATTATCAATTGTAATGGTACATCAGATGAAGGGTGTTTTTTCTGAATAAAATTCATCAATAATTTCACCAGCTTTTGCGAATTGTTCTGATGTTGTTAAATGAAAACTAACAACCCCATTAGTGCTATCTTTTAGTTTGCGCGTATCAATTTGGTAAAATAAATTACTGTTATCAAACTTTGTTATTTGCAAATCATTATCATGCTTAGGGTCAATGTTGTAATTTATATAACTCACAATTAACTGGTTTAATTTTTCATTGTTAAAATTAAACATTTTAAATCCTCCTCTTTATTTGAATATAATTTTATCACTTTTTCTAAACATAGAAAGTCTTTTTATTAAGATTTAATATTATTTCCTAATCTTTTTCGTTATATTTACTTGTGATTTAGGGCAAAAAAGGCTAGAATATAAGTATTATATTGACTGTGAAGGAGTTTTGGCATGTTTAAATGGAATCCTCGGGTACATTTTTATTTACGTTTAGCTACGCTAATTTTACTGAGTTTATTTCTATTACTTGATTTAATAATGGCAATTTATTATCCACAACCAAAATTTGCCCATTTGGGTTACGGAGAACGGGTTTCAAATTATTATTCATTTTTTACAACGCAAACAAACTATATTGTCGCCTTATATTTTTTCTTATATTTATTTGAATCAAAATTTAAAAATACAAAGCCGCATTATATTATTCAATTAGCAGGGTAGTAAGAAAAAAGTTGAGGTTTTATAA
>NZ_JXYY01000022.1:0-18555 GCF_016082235.1 Spiroplasma sp. hyd1 | reverse complement strand
GCCATTGTAAAGCATGAATATGAAGTTAACGTCCCTCATGAAGCAATTAATTTAGTAATACACAAGTTTTTCCATACTCCCGCTGCTTGTCCACCATCGTTTGGCATTTTAGCAAAAACAATTGGGCCAGTAATAAATAAAATAAATAATTCAATTACTTTCCCGGTTAAAGCTAATCCAGTCATTATTAAGGCATATACAAAAAAGTATGTTCCTATTATTTGAATAAACATATTGTACTTTAAAACATTACCAGGCACTCCATAATTGCTTGGTGCCCCTGATGTTTCATCTCATTCAGCATCTCCCAAATGATATAGTACATCAGCAATATTTACATTTTGTGCGCCAAAAATCATTTGAGTTCCATTATTTAAAAATACAATTAATTCATTTGCAACGAAAAAGGCAAATGGAATAATAAAAATAAATAATAAAGCTTTACCAGATCCTTTGAGTGCTTCAAAAAGGGCTGGTTTCATTTTAACAACATCACTATAAATAATTTTAAAATATTGAATCATAAATATTACTACTAAAACAAAGAATGCTAGAATACAAAATCCTCAAAAAACTGATGGAATTCCCGAAAAAGTAAATGTATCAGTTCCATCAAGTTTTTTATTACCAAAAATAAGCGCAAAAATTACTCCACTAGCTAATCAAACTAAAATTTGATTAAATTGACTAATTAATTGTAATGGACCTTGAATAAACATTCCTCAAACTGCAGTATAAATTGCTTTTAAAATTGCATCACCAATTACTGAATCTAAATATAAATGAATCAAACTATCAACTCCTTTCTATTTTCTATTTGATAGTACTAGTTAAAACTATGTTTTAGTTTTAACTACAGATACAATAATTGCTACAATTGAAGATGCCAAACAAATTATAAGTAATCCAATAAATCACCCTAATAGGCCTTCTCAACACTCGCTTCGTTCAGCAGCTGTTTTTGCCTTTTTAAAGCGCCATCCTCAAGTAATTAAGGTTCCAACACTAGCTATTCCAGCAACCACAGCTACTGCAATAAAAAATGGTTTCATTCATGCTCCAAAGGCATCTGCTAAACTCATTCAATCTGGTGGATTAGGAATATCTCCACCATCTGCTAGAAACGGAATATGAATTGTTGCCAAAATTGAAAGAAAAAGATTATGAATTTTCTTTTAACTCCTTAACTGTTTTTCAAATTTCTATACTTTCAGATTTAAAATGCTCTTTTAAATCTTTTAAGTCTAGAATTTCTTCTTTATTTACTCAATTACCATCTTCATTTTTAATTCCCTTTTTTTCTTTAACAGTAACCGTTTTAAAATCACCGTCAACCGGAAATGATAAATTAACATATTTAGCATCGTCTAAGCTTGCTAAATCTTCCATTGTTTTACTTTTTGGAAAAACAAGTTTTTTTGGATAAATAAAGTTTTTACTTTCATCATAATTAATAACTAGAGTTTTCTCTAATTCTTTTTCAATTCTATTTTTATTAATTAATATTGTTTCTCAATTTGTTGTTTCTGACATTTAAGTCACCTCCTATAAAAGTTCACCAAATTCTTGATAACTTTTTTCTACATTATGTAATTTAGTTTTTAAATCATTATTAGTTTTAATTAAATTTTTGTTCTCTTTATTTAAATTTATTACTTGAGAACTTAATCGATTTAATTTTTCTGTTAAATTTGCGATTGTAGCTTTATTTTCAATGACTACTTTTTTAAATACTTCGTTTTCTTTCTGAACTTCAATTCCAATAGATTCAAGTTTAGTAACATACTGCTTTTCATTTTCAATAGTGCGTAAATTCTCTTGAATTTTTTCTTGACTAAAAACTTGATCTTGATATAACTCATTACAAATTCAAGTTTCAATTTGATAATTTGGATCATCAAGTTTGGCAATTAATTCTTCAGCATCAATATCCACTCAATCGGTTCAATAATGACCATCACCAGTTAAATCATCTTCAATATCATCAGTTGGACAATAGCCATTAGCTGAAAATGTATATTCTGGATTTTTACTATAAATTTCTTTAATTTCTTTTATTGCTTGTTTTCGATCAAGAGCTTCTTCAATAAAACCTGATGCAGGAAATAATTTATTAAAATTAACTACATTATATTCTCTAATATCTGTTGGCAAAGCATCTATGTTTTTATAAAAACTTTCTTCATCAAATTCTTTGTACTCATTTAAAGTACTTATTAATAATCTAATATTTAAATTTTGGCAAATAGCTTGAAATTCTTGATTTCCGATATCTATTGTAAAAATATTACTATCTAATGAATTTACTCTTTGATTTCGAGAATAAAAATATTCATTATCAATTTTTTTCCATAATTCTAGCAACGTCTTTAATCGATATGGATGACTATATTCTCTGTAATTGACTGTTAATTCCATGATTATTCTCCTAAACTGTTAAAGCAGGTTTAACTACTTTTTGTTTTTTTAATTTTTTATTTGCAGTTTTTAAATTTGCATTTTCTTTACGTAATGTTGCAACTTCTTTTAACAAAAGATTCAGTTTTTCATTAGCTTCTGCTAATTTTTTCTTTTCATTAAGAAGTTCATTTTTTAATATTTCAATTTCAGATAATTCAACCTTTTTAGCTGAGGGCTTTTCAACATTTAAACTAGTTTGTTGTTCTTGCTGAGTATCTTCAATTTTGTTTTTTAAATTTGAAGTAATTAGTTCAGTTTGTCTTTTTGCATCAACTGTTTCTGCTAAAACATTTCTAAGAGTTTCTTTGCTAATTTGCTCTTTTTTTAAATCCCATTTTCATTTCTTCATTAAAAATGGTTTTTTAACCTGATTATATTTGTCATCTCATTTTTTAATTCTTTTGGCTACTTTTAAAGCTTTTTCTTGCGCTTTATTACTTTTTTTACTTTTGCCAATAGTTATAAAATTACCATTATTTAGTTTTAAAGTAATTACTTTAGTATCTGTATTTCATTCATATACATGTTTACCAATAACTGATCCATTATTGTTGACAATATAGTCATTTAAATTTAATTGTTTTCTGTCCATAATATTTGTCTCACTTTCATAAATATATATTTATAAAAATAAGTAAAGATAAATAATTAATATCTATGGCTGTAATTGCTTTTTATTTTGTGCAGCTAATTGACGATCAGCTTCCTGTTGATTTTTAAAATTAATTGATTTTTCACGTGATAATTTAGGATTGTTTTTAATTTCAACAACTTTATCACGTTCCGGTTGTAAATGGGTACACAAGTTTTTAAATGATACTTTATTGTATACAAACTTTGATTTTCCTGTTAATGTGTCAAATTCTGGTGTTTTAATTGAAATTTGTACATCTTTTTCAGGATTCATTGCAATTCGAATAAAGTTATATTCAGTAGCTTTGGCATTTTTATTAACTCAATTTGATAAATGAATTTTGCCATCAGTGCTTACTTCTTGTGTATCATTTACTAAATGTTTTTTAAAACATGAAGATAAAACATTAAATGTTTGATCCTAAGCGTATTTAATTTTGGCAAATTCTTGCTCTGTTTCTTTACCATTAACACTAACTTTTTTAGTGAAAAAACCTTGAAAACTTGTTTTTGGTAAATCTAAATTCATTAATTTATTTTCTTTTTGTTCCATATTTTTATTCCTCATATCTTTCCATTAATATTTCCATAACCTATAAAATTATTATTTATCTTACTTATTTTGTTAACTGAAATAGAAAAATCACACTTATAAGACAAAAAAGTCTCGTAAGTGTGATTACCAGTTAGTATAATTATACGCTTTATTCTAACTTAGTCAAACTTAACCTGTTAAATGATCTTAACTGTTGGAATAAAAATATTTCATTATGTTTATGCTTTCATAATTTTTACTTTTTTGATTCGTTAATTAAAGAACTAAAAACAACTGGTGGTGCTTTTGGTAATTGCCGTTTATGTTCTGAACCTTGATGCAAATGTTGAATTCGGTTTGCTGCCGCGGCTGGAACTGGTTTTCCTTGCAAATAAGCATCTAACTGGTGATAACTAACACCCATTTCTTGTTCATCTGTTTGTGCTGTTCATAATCCCGCTGTTGGGGGACGCATAATAATTTCAGTTGGAACCTCCAATAAATGTGCTGCTTGTTGGACTTCACCTTTCAACAAGTGAATAAGTGGCACTAAATCAACTCCCCCATCACCATATTTGGTAAAATAACCAACATGTCATTCATCAGCATTATCCGTTCCTAACACCAAGTAGTTATGACTTTGTGCTAAAGCATATAAGGTTGTCATTCGTAATCGTGGTTTAATGTTACTTAATGCTAATTGGTGTGGTGGTAATGCTAAAGTTGTCACTAATTGATCATATGTTGATGATAAATCAACAATTTGATGGTTTAACTGGTGTTTATTAATTAGTAAATTTGCACATTCTTGGTCAAATTGATCAGAATGACAAGGCATAATAACCGTTAAATGTTGTTCAGGAAAAGCTTTTTGTCCTAATAACCCAACCACAGCAGAATCAATTCCACCAGATAGACCAATAACAACCCCATCACAATGTGCTTTTGTTACTTCTGATTTGATTCAATCAGTTAAATATGTTAAATATTGTTTTAAATCTTTCATCATTATCCATCCCATTCTAATTCGTAATCAAAAATTCGAACAACATCTCCTTGTTGTGCTCCTTTTGCTCGTAACATTTCAAAAACTTTTAAGTCTTGTAATTTTTTATTAAATAATAATAAATTATCATATGTTGTGATTGGTGTTTTTTGATATGCTTTTTGAACAGCGGGACCACTCACTTTTCAAACACCATTGCCAAGATTATCGACAACTACTTCTGTTTCAATTGGTGTCCTATAAGTATATACCTTATAATCTTCTTGTTCTGTGGGTAGTTCATCTAATTGTCATAAAGCTTTATTTTCATTAATTGTTGCTAAAGTAGCACCAATTTGATTTACTAACAATGTTAAATTTTGATTTTTTAAACCACTAATCTCAATAATCTCAGCACTTGGCATCTGCGCTTTAAACTTTACTAAATTTGCTGGAGAAATTTCAAGGTCCATTTTATTTGCCACAATAATTTCTTTGCGGAGTTCTAATTTATAATTATAATCTTTTAATTCACTTTTAATGTTTAAATAATTTTGATAAACATCTTCTGTTCCATAATTTCCGGACATATCTAAGACATGCACAATTAATTTACAACGCTCAATATGGCGTAAAAAGTCATGTCCTAACCCTTTTCCCTCCGCAGCGCCCGCAATTAATCCTGGTAAGTCGGCAACAACAAAACTATCATTATTTTGATCACGAACAACTCCTAGTTGCGGTGTTAAAGTTGTAAAGGGATAATCAGCAATTTGGGGTTTTGCTTTTGAAATTTTAGCTAATAATGTCGACTTACCAGCATTTGGTAATCCAACAAGTCCAACATCAGCTAAAACTTTTAATTCACAACGAATTTCTAATGTTTTCCCTAAATCACCTGCTTCAAAAATGGTTGGTGCTTTATTTTTTGCATTCGCAAAACGAGCATTACCACGACCACCTTGTCCCCCTTTCGCAAGAACAAGCTCTTGCTGATGAGCAACAATATCGCTAATAACTTCATTGGTTTCATTATTATAGATTAATGTTCCCAATGGTACTTTAATATATTTGTTAGTAGCATTTTTCCCATGCATATTTTTAATTGTACCATTTTCGCCATCAAGAGCTTTAATTTCACGTTGATACTTTAAATCTAATAAGGTGTTCATTCCTTCATCCCCAACAAAGATAATGCTACCGCCATCACCACCATCACCACCCGATGGTCCTCCTTTGGGAACATACAATTCACGATGAAAAGCAACCGCTCCATCGCCGCCTTTCCCTGCAAATAATTTAATTGTTGCAACATCAATAAATTTCATCGTTCTTCCTTTTCTTAAATCCATTATTATCATTATACTAAAAGAAAACGAACAATTTGTTCGTTTTTTTGTTATTTTTGCTTTTTATGAACAAAGGCTAGTAAAGAACTAACTTTAACCGAACGCCCCCCGTTCACCACCAGCATAGCCAGCATGGCCAACACGGTGAATTGTTACTTTTTGCTTTGGCTTTGATAAACTTGGTAAGTAAACAACAATTATTTTTTGTTCTTCATACCGACCAAAACCACTACAAGTCGAACAGAAATAATCAAAATCATTTTCAAGGTAATACCCTGTTCCATCACAAATTTTGCAATTTTCTTCAACTAATAAAGTAACATTAGCTTTCCCTGAACTAATAACATTAACTGCTTTCAAAACAACTTTCCCAACTAGTAATGGTCCTTTTTTTGGTTTTTTAAAGCGTTTTTTTAATCAAACTTTATCATTAAAATCAAAAAAATAATGATGTTTTACATCATCAAAACTAGGAACAAATAAACTTTCATCATACTCTTGTTTTGTTTTATGATTTGATAAAATTTCATATGCTTCAGTAATTTCGCGAAACTTGTTTTCAGCATTTTTCTCTTTCGAAATATCTGGATAATATTTTTTTTGCTAAACGACGAAAATTTTCTTTTATTTCTTCAGCAGAAGCAGTTGATGATATTTCTAATATCTTATAATAATTCTTATTCATTATTTTCCTCTTATTAAAAATAGTCTATTAATAAAATTATTATTAAATATAATTTTTGTAAGTAAAAAATATTACTGTAGTCATATCTAGTTAAATATAAAATAGTTTTTAAGTTTTGACATTTTATATTATATCAAAAAATTCTAATAATTTAATAGTTATTTACTAGAAATACCTGAAATTAATGGATAAAATAAAAGATACAGAACCCAATAACCCCCGATCCTAAAATTACTCATAACGGATTAACTTTTTTATACTTTAGAAAAATGAAAACAGCTAAACTAAAATCAACAATAAAATAAACACTTACTTTAACAATTTCAACCCAATTACCTGTAATAAAACTATAGGGTCCTGTTTTTGCAGTTCCCCCATATAAATTAAAATTAGCAACTGAAAAAATCAAATCAATAATTAAATAAAATAGAATTACAATAATAGCTGGTTTTAATAATTTTGCAATGTACCCAAATTGTTTGCTTTCCATTGAAACATGTTTATCAACGCTAACCATAATAATTGTTGCTGGCAAGGTAATCACAACATAAGATATAATCATTACTAATAGTGATAGCCCAAAGTTTTGTTTTGAAACTAAAATTGATAAATAAGCCGTTAAATGAGTAGATACTGGTCCTGGAGTTACTGATGAAAAAATTAATCCTCAATTTCAGTCTTGCACAGTAACTAATTCATTTGCAACTGTTGGCGTTAAAATTAGCGTAAATAACGAATTAAAAATAACATAAAAAACTTGTCCACCACCAAAAGTAGTAATTCCGACTAAAAAACAAATAATAATATAAAGAATAATATTTAATACCATTATTTTTGTCCTCTTTGTGGTCTATTTTTATAACTATAAACAATTAAACTAATTATCAACATTACAATAACAACAATTGCTGGAATATTATAAGGAGCTGGAACCGCCACTAAAAAAATAATTCAAAAAATCATAATTGGTAAAGAAACAAATAATGTAATTTCTTTCATCGAAGAACGAAACATTTTAATAATTAAAACAAAAATTAAAGCTAAAATAACGGGCATAATGGCTAATGATATGTATGCCAAATATAACTCAGGAATAGCATTTTGCAAAATAACAGTCAAAACTCCAACTAATAACATTAGAGGAAAATTAGCTCACAAAGAAGCTGCTAATGCCCCCCATCACCCGTAAAGTTGATAACCAATCACAGCAGGAACTTGAATTGTTGCTGGTCCTGGCAAAGCATTTGATAAAATAACAATTTTATCAAAATATTCTGCACTAATTCATCCTTTCTTTTCAACAATTTCAGAAAAAATAATTGGTAGCATCGCATTCCCGCCACCAAAACCAATAAAAGCAATCTTAATAAACATTAAAACAATTGTTCAAAATAAATGTGGTTGTAAAATATTTAACTTTTGATAGTTAACTTTATTATTCTTTTGTAATGTTTTAATTTGTGTTTTAACTTCACTTTTATTAGCCTTGGTAGTACTCTTTTTTAAGTTTGTTATTGTCATAAGATTTAAATTAATTATTGTTTTTACTTCTAGAATCTGTTCAGTAAAAAAATGATTTGCATTTAAATAATAGCGATGAAGTTCTTGTTGATACTCTTTCTTAAGGTTTTTTCTTTTTCTTCGTCACCCTTGTTCTTTTGCTGCTATTAATTTTGTTTTTTTGATAACATAATAATCTTTTCGCATTTGTTCATTAGTTTTTATGTGATGACGTTTTGTTTGAACCATTTCTGCAAATGATTGCAAATCTGACGGAATTTTCATATGGGGGGCCTCCTATTTTAAATAATGACTATTTTGTAAATCAAGAATAATTTGGTGACAAACATCCTTAAATTGTTCATAATGGAATGGGTATCAATGAACATTTGTTAATTGATGTTTAAATCATGTTATTTGTTTCTTTGCATAAATTTTATTAGCTTGTACCATTGCTGCTAATGCTGCTTCATAAGAAATTTCTCCTTTTAAATACTGGATAATTTCTGGACAACCAATAATTTTCATGCTTTGTTTTGTTACATCATAATTACAATATTCATATGCTGCTTTAACCTCAGCAAATAAACCTCGTTCTGTCAAGGTTAAAACACGATCAGCAAGATGTTGATATAGTTCTGCTTTATCGGGCAATAACCCAATAATGTATGGCTCAGCATACCAATCATTATGTGCTTGATCATTGCTTGATTTTAAAGTTCCTGTTTGAAAGTAATACTCTAATGCGCGTCAAACTCGTTTCCGATTATTAGGATGAATTTTAGCACTTTCTTGTGGATCAATTGCTGCTAATTTTTCTCATAAGACTTGATTTGAATCTTGTTCATATTCTTTTGCTTTTGTTAAATCACGACCTTGATTAGAAAATTTATATTTTTTTAATAAAGCATTAATATATAAGCCACTACCACCAACAACAATTGGCAATTTGTCTTTTGCTCAGAGTTGTTTTAACACAACTTGTCCTTGTTCTTGGTAAGTACTAATGGAATAATTATCATTTAAATCAATTGTTGATAATAAATGATGGGGAATTCCTGCTTGTTCAGCGGGTGTTATTTTATTTGTTGCAAGATTCAACCCATTGAAAATTTGCGTTGCATCAGCATTAACACATTCTCCCTTAAATTGTTGGGCAACTTGAATTGATAAATCTGTTTTACCACTTGCTGTTGGTCCAACAATTAAAATAACTTTTTTTTCACCAGTCAAACCTCCCTAATCTCATTATAAATATAACTAATTTTTAATGAATAATCTACTTTTTCAAATGAAAAAACTAACAACAAGTGTTAGTTTCGTTTTGCTTTTAAATAACTCTGAACCGCTTTAAGTGCTTGGGTGTAGAGTTATTGATTTATATAGCGGTTAATAACCCCAAACACACCTTAACGTTATAATAAACGTAGAAAACTGTCCTTGCGGACAATTATATTTTATCATATATTTTATTTCTTTTAACCAAAACGTCCTGTAATGTAATCTTCTGTTTTTGTTTCGTGCGGATGTGAAAATAATAGTGCTGTTTTATTATATTCAATTAACTCTCCCATTCAAAAGAAAGCAGTATAATCCGAAATCCGAGCTGCTTGTTGTAATGAATGCGTTACAATAATAATCGTAAAATCCTTTTTTAAATCAGAAATTAACTCTTCAATCTTTGCAGTTGCAATTGGATCTAACGCACTTGTTGGTTCATCCATTAGTAAGATTTCTGGTTTTAAAGCAATTGCGCGGGCAATGCAAAGTCGTTGTTGTTGTCCCCCTGATAAACTCAATGCTGAGTCCCGCAAATTATCTTTAACTTCATCTCATAATGCTGCTTGTCGTAATGATCCTTCAACAGTTTGGTCAAGAATTCTTTTATCAAAAATTCCTAAACTTTTTAAACCAAAAGCAATATTTTCATAAATTGATTTTGGAAAAGGATTTGGTTTTTGAAACACCATCCCAATTTTAGTCCGTAATGAAATAATATTTTGGCGATATTGATAAATGTTTTTATCATTATACATAATTGCTCCACTCATCTTTGTCCCTTCAATTAAATCATTCATTCGATTAATTGCTTGTAATAAAGTTGATTTTCCACAACCTGAAAGGCCAATTAAAGCAGTAACTTTGTTTTTTAAAATGTTTAAATTAATATCAAATAACGCTTGTTTTGTCCCAAAATTATAATAAAAATTAAACTTTTCAATTCCTAAAATTACATTTTTTGGTAAAACAGTTGGCACTTTTAATAGGTCATATTGATGTTGATTTATTAAGCGCCGAAAAAGTTTTTTAAATCATTGTTTAATTTTATTCTGCGAAGTTTGTGTTGTTTTTTTCATCATAATTTATTCCATTTCCTCTTGTAAGTTTTGAATCTTATGTTCTAAAGCAGTAATTGACAATTGATAATTATCCCGTTTTTGCTGATGATTAATACCTTCTGCTTGGCTCTTTAACTTTGTCAACTTTGTTTGATACAATTGCAATAATTGTTCATTGTAAGTTTTTACTTTTACAGTAATTTTTGCAGTTTTATTTGAATTATACCCAGATTTTTGCAGTTGTTTTTTTCAAGCATTTTTTCGTCCTAATAAAGAACCACAATAACATTTAACTAAAGTACTAATTGTTGTTCATCATTTTGGTTGCCGATTATTTTCAAACGATCCAATAATTTTAACAAAAATATTTAATGCCAACACAAATAAAATAATAATAAAGGACAAATGATGAATCATATGGTTTGTTAATTCAGTTAATGAAACTTGGAGTTGATTAGAAACAACTAGTAATAGCCCTGGTTCATTAACTAATTGAAAAACTTTTACCGTTAACGTTGTTCCAATATCGTTAAAACTAGTTGGAATAAAGGGTGAAGAAGTTAAGATAATAAGCACTGGTGCCGTTTCTGTAATAATCTTACTAATTGCAAAAATTACTCCTGTCACAATGCCCCCCCTTTGGCATTTGGTAAAGCAACTTTACAAACCATTCCAATCTTACTTGTTCCCAATGCTAAAGCAGCATCGCGATATTCTTGCGGCACATTCCGAAGGGCATCTTCAACCACACGAATAATAATCGGCAACGTCATTATAAAAAACATTAATCCGGCTGATCAGAAATTATGGCCTAATTGTAACCCCACAACAAGAACAACATAACCAAAAATAGCAAAAACACTTGATGGCGCAACAAGAGCATCAGTTGAAAATTGAATTAAAATTACTAAACGACTATTTTTACGCGCATATTCACTTAAGCAAATTGCCGTAATAATTCCAATTGGAATTGATAAAAATGTTCCTGTAAAAATTAACATAAGCGTTGAAATGATTAGTGGTGGCAATTCATAATAGCCAATAAAAGCACTTGCATTAAACTGCGATAAATAACCTATTGCAGCAAAGCCATTGCTAATAATATTTAAAATAATTCAAGCAGCAAAACTAATGGTTACTAAACAAACTATTATCATTCAAAAAATCCGACAATAATTCATTGTTTTATTATAATAATTAGTTGATATTTTTTTATTAATTAAAGCTAAAAAACTTTCTTGCGATAAGGTTGATGAATGTTTTTCGTCTCTTAACATCTTAGTTAAAGGTTGGGGTTGTTTTTGTTTTCACCCACGGATTAAATGCTTCCCCCGTTCTTTTTGGCGTTGAATTTTATACGTCGCTAAAATAATAATATTCAAAATTGAAACCATCAATAATAAAATTAATCCTAACGCAAATAAAGCCGAACGATGTAAACTAGCAACATGTTCAGGCAATTCGATCCCAATTTGTGTGGCTAAAGTTGCAATTGGACTAAATAAAAAACCTCAAAAACCTTCTTTTAAATTAGGAATTTGTGCCGCCATTCCCGTTAATAAAATCATTGCTGTCACTTCACCAATTACACGACACATTCCAAAAATTACAGCCCCAATTATTTTTGTCTTTGCCGCTTTTTTAACAACTTTAAAAGCGGTATATGTTCGTGATGCACCCATTGCCAAAGCAGCAAAACGATATGATTTAGGAACACTTAAAAAGGCATTTGCTGATAACGCAAAAATTGTTGGTAAAGCTAAGAAAGCTAAAATAACACCTGCTGTTAATAAATTGGTTGGACCAGTAGCTCCCATCCGTACAAACAACATTCCAATTGTTTCCCGACCAAACACCGCAAATAAAACTGGGGGAATTCCAGTTAATAATTCAATAATAAAGATAATAAAAGTTCTTAGTCGCGGTGATAAAAATTCGGTTACAAAAAGAGCGGTTAAAATTGCTAACGGAGCCGCAATGATAATCGCTAATGTTAAAACTAAAATTGTACCAACAATAAACGTTAAAGCACCAAACTGGTATTCTCCTGTTTCATTATTAATAACCCATTTAGTTCCTGTTAAAAAATTTCAAAATCCTTGGTAACGTAACGCCGGAATCGAACTAGCAACAATAAAATAAATAATTAAAAAGACAGCAATAATGCCACATAATGAAAATAAAGTAATTATTACTTTTGCAAGACGATCAGTAATTTGTTTCCGTTTAAAGATATTACTATTAATCTGCTGCATAAATTAATCTAAGGTTGGTAAATCAGAAAAAAGATTTGTTCCATATCATTCTCAAGCCGGAACTAGTTCATCAGCTTGAATTGCTTGTTGACCCTTTTCTTTATTTTTTAAGAACAACAGAAAATCTTTAACTAATGATAAATTTTTATTATCTTTTAAACGAAATGTCAGTTCAAAATAACGTTTTAAACCATAATCTGTTTGTAAAGTTGCAGGTGATGCTGCAATGCCCTTATATTTCAAAATACTTAAGTTAGCTTCAGATACTAATTTTTTCGCACCATATGAAACATACCCGATTGCCCCCTGAACATTCTTTACTTCTTGAATTGCCGCAGCAGTATTATTTGCTGTTCGTAACTGGGAACTAAATTCTTTAATCTGTAATTTTGCTTGGAAAACATCACGTGTTCCTGAATTTTGTTCACGATTAATTGGAATAACTTTTGTTGAAGATTGACATCCTAACAAGTCACCTCAGGTTTTTGTTGTTCCTTGATAAATTTGTTGCAAAATATTAACCTTACTACTAACAAGATCTAATTCTGAATCTGATTGCTTACAATCTGATGGTAAATTGGCAATTAACAAAATACCATCAATGGCAAATTTCAGACCAGCATACGGAGCTTTTGTAAACTCTGGTTTTAAAACTCGTGAAGTAAAACCAAGCACTAAAGTATTATCTTTAATCCCCGTTTCACCACCACTAGAACCACTGCTATTGTAAGCAACTCTAATATCATGTTCTTGGGTAAATTTTTTTAAAACAGAATTCATTAAGCCTTGAACTGATGTTGATCCACCAAACAAATAAGTTGGTTTTTTTGACAACTAATAACACTAATCGCACTCGTACTACTCAATGTTATTGCTGTTAATAATCCTAAAATTTTCTTCAAATCATTATCCTCTAAATTATTCTGGTAATTTAATTAATATTACCTAATATTCAACGGTCAAAATGTAAACTTTAAAACTGTTTACAAGATAATTTTTATTTAAAACTAGTAAAAATGCAAGAAAATGAAATCTTTATCAAATTTATTTCCATCTTAAAATAACTTATCGCAAGAAATTTGCTTAAATTAAATACCATAACGCTAGGATTTTCTCCAGTATTACCTAACTATTTTTAAGATAAAAACATCAAATTTAATTATCAATGAAAAAAGAGATTAAGTCTCTTTTTTCATATTAAAACTAATTCTCACTATGTAAACCTAATAAACTAGAAATAACAAAGTTTCCAATAAGATAACTTGAAATACGTCCATAAATGTCAGCAACAACTAATTTAACACCAACTGTTTGCTCAATTGGTAAAATTGGCAAGTTTTCAAAAATATTGGCATTACTTTCAACGATTGGGTGTCCATCAACAAAGTATTTTGTTCACTTGTTTGGATCTGATGTTGTAAAAGCAAACGTAATCCCCGCAATATCTGGACTAATAATATTTTGACTATCATTTTCATTTCAAATTGCTCTTAATTTAACATTATACTCATTGTTAACTTCTGTTAAAAAAGTATTAAGTAAGATATGATAAAAAATCCCTTGATCAAATTTAGTATTTCCATTATAACGTGCACTCTTTGAATTTAATGATCACGCATGAGCATCTTTAAATCAATCATTTGGATTATTACTACGAACTTGGTCAACATATAATCAACGTTTTTTATCAATTAAATTTTTGTTTCAAGAACTACCATCAAAATAATTTACTAATTGATTTAAATCACTCACGGTTTGATTTTTACTTTTGGCGTCTAAATATCAATTATATTTTTCAACAACTTTTGGTCACGGTTGACTAATCATATCATGCGAAGATAATAAACTTTTCTGCATATATTAGACTTCTTGCATTACTTGTTAAAAAATTGCAAATATTTGTAAAAAAGATACTAATAGAAAAATATAATTTTAATTAATTATGTTTTTTATTTAAAAATTTAATATTTTTCCACAACGAAAAATTAATTTATTATTTAAATTATTTAATTTTAAATAAATATTTTATGTTAAATATAATAATTGTAAATTATAAATTGAGGCAATTAAATTAAATCTTAAACCAAATCTTTTTCTTCGATTACGATATTTTTCTGTAATAATTTTAAATTTTTTAAGAATAGCAAAAATATTTTCAATAATAATTCTCATTTTTGAAACTAGTCTATTATATTGCTTTTGTTCTTTGTTTAAAGGGTTTTTCTTTGTTTTCTTTGTAGGTATTAGAACATTATTGTGATTTTTTTGTATTCCTTGATAACCACTATCAACTATTAATTTGGTATTTTTTAAAATTGGGATTTTTGATTCTTTAAATAAAGCATAATCATGTTTTTTTCCGAGCGAAAAACTTGTTGCAATAATTTTTTTGGTTTCTTGTTCGATAATTACTTGTGTTTTGATCGTGTGTTTTTTCTTTTTACCAGAATAAGATTGTTTTTGTCTTTTTTTGGGCGTTGGATTGGAGTTTCGGTAGCATCAATAATAATAGTTTTATCATTAAAATAATCATTTATTAGTGCTTTTTTACCAGCAAGTTGTTGAAAATCAGAGTTTTTAATTAAAATATCTTCAATTCACTTAATATTACGATAACAATTAGCCTCACTAATATCAAAACTTTTACCAAGATGAAAATAAGTCTGATATTCTCGTCAATATAATAAAGTCATCAATAATCTATTTTCTAATGATAATTTATTAGTTTTACCACCTTTTTTAAATTTTTCTATTTCAGCAACTTTTAAAATATCTAACATTTTATTAAAAGTGGATTTTTTTATTCCTGTTAATCTTAACCATTCTCTATCATTAAGAGTATTAAATTTATTATTGTTCATATTTTTATGTCCTCATAAATTATATTTTATAATAATATTTTAATAAAAAAGGGTATCGCAAGAAGTCTATTCTAAAGTATCTTTTTTGATTGCTACATTATTATTCAACTTTTGTTGCATTGCTAAATATTGCTGTGCTTGATTAAATAGATTATGTGAACTTGACTTTACCGTCATAATATTTTTAACTGGTTCAAAGTTAGGATTTGATCACTCATCAAGATTATAATCAAATAATGACTTAATTTTAGCATCTTTGTCATTACTTAAAACAGCATTATTAATTGCTTTCTTTGTATTTTCTGAAATTTTATTATTTGAAATATAAGGTAGGTCAAGAACTGGACTGCAACCAGCAACTCATGTTACTGAAGTAGCTAAAATGCCAACTGCAGTAAAAACACTTAACAATTTTTTCATTCCCACTATCTCCTTTACCAAAAATATCATTTTTGGTATTGCATAATTAATATTATATTATTTTTTCCATAAATACAAGATTAATTTATCTTTTTTCTCAAATTGGGTGTGCTTCCGTAACTTTCATCATTGTTGCTTTAATAATTTTATCACTTTTAATATTAATTGGTTTTTGGAATTCCTTTTTGTTATCTGTTTTTGTAACCTCTTGGACCGCTGCTTTTCAATCATTTAATGACCCACGACGAACTTTAGCATTTTTTCAATGCATTGCAAAACAATTATTAACCTCTAATTTACCACCTTTTTCTAATGGCAATAATGGTTCAATAACTCACCCAAATTCTGTTTCTTTGTTTAATTCACCAAGTTTAATAAATGCTCCGGCAAATATCACGGCGAAATAATAAATTATTACGTTCCCCACCACGAGCAGTGTTATCTCAAGATAAAGAAAATTGTTTCGGTGGACAGGGTGAATAATATATATTATTTGTTATTGCATTAACACCAAATTGAAATCTTACAAAATATAATCATTCTTTTTCAACATAGATTGCTCTATCCTGATCCAAACGAGGAATTATATTATCTGATTTTATTGAAAACTTATCAATATCTGGCAATTTGCTATTTATTGGATCATCTTTGAATGTCTCTAATAAATAATCTCAAAAATTATTATCCTTTCAATATTCATTTTTTAATTTATAAACTAGAGTATTATATACATTAAGTTTTAAGAAAATAGCTACTTCTTTATTTATTTTAATATCCCAAGTAATTTTNTANTATTNATAAAAANTAGTAATAATATTCCCAAAATTTTTAATTTTATTAATCATTCCCTCACGAGTAATTCCAATATTAATATAAAACGGTTTTCCATCATTTAAAACACTTCCTCGTAAAGGAACTCCGGCGACTAAAACATTTGCTAAATTAACCTTAAATTGCCCTAACTGTAATTTTGGTCCTGATGTACTTGTTAAAATATTTAATTTCTTCCCATAATATTCTAAAAAGTTTTCAGGAGTTAATTTATCTGGTGCATAACCAGTATTAACTCACGTATATTTTTCATCCTCTGGTAGTCGTGGCGTCACCCCATTTGTATCAGGATTAATAATTGCTGTTAATAAAGTTAAAATTTCTTTATCAGGAGCATAAGTGATAATTTTACGGATATCACCAAGTTCCTCATCACCTTGTAAAGCAGTATCTAATTCCTTTTGAACAATCATATCCACCATACTATGATCAAATGCATAATTTAAATCAAAATTATCATAAATCTTTCTATAAGCTGGATTTTGATCAACAATAATATCACCACTATTTATGTTAAAAGATTTAACAATAGCTTTTGACACTGCCCCCGTCACAGCACTTAAAATTTTTGACATCCGAGAACCATCATTAGT
Organism: Spiroplasma sp. hyd1; assembly: GCF_016082235.1. NCBI lineage: Bacteria > Bacillati > Mycoplasmatota > Mollicutes > Entomoplasmatales > Spiroplasmataceae > Spiroplasma > Spiroplasma sp. hyd1. The sequence goes on along the minus strand of NZ_JXYY01000022.1, from coordinate 1,109 downwards.
AATGGTATACTGAATCATCAAAAGAACACGTGTTTTTAGTGTTTTAAATTGAATTTCAATTTCTAGTTTAAAATCTAAGCGAACTCCTTTTAAACCATTCGTGTTAATTCTTGTCATTGCTCCTAACTTATCAACATCAATATAGTTTAAATTAAACTTCATTGTATTCTGATTAATTGTCATTGGAAAACTGTCATAATAATAGTTTGAATACTCATGAGCAATTTCATAATTAACCCTATCAAAAACAGTCATAAAACTATTCATTAACATCGATAAAACGGGTGCAACCATCTTATCATTAAAATCTAATTCTTGTATTGCTTTATCACTACTTACAATAGAAAATAATTTTTCAAATTCAGGAATTGAATAATCTCTAATATCAATTAGCGTTTCTTCGGTTTCATATTGTTGAATAACATCAGTAATTCATCTTGTAATCACATTTAGAATTTTCAAATCTCCTTGATAATCAAAACCCCCACGTTCTTATTCTGACATATTGTTTGTTTGACAACTAATAACAGTATTAACTGCTGTTGTTGTTAAAGACAACCCCATTAACAAAGTTAATATTTTCTTCATTCTTAAATTCTCCTATCTTTTTATTATACTAAAAAAATAAAAAAAGGAAAAGAATTATCCTTGCTTAAATATTATTATCACCAAAGAACATATTATACTAAATTAAAATATAAGTTAAAAATAAACTAAACTAAATATTTCCCAATTCTCGTCAACGGAACGAAGTTTTATTCAGTTTTTTTACCTCCCTTTTATTTAGACAATAAAGGATTATTCCACATATTAAACCAATTAAAACACTGCCAATAGCAATCATTAATAAGATTTGAATTCCTTCTAAATTATAACCTTTTGTTTGTTGATCGGTGAATGATTTTCCAATTGCTCCAGCAACATAATTAAACCAAGCATCAGGGGTAAATGCTAAAAATGAAATAACAGCTAATGTGTTAGCATAACTATTTTTTTCCATTGGTAATTTCCCAATTTGGACAAACCGTAAAGTCAGTAATGCTCATCCAATACAACCAATAAAAATAAATAAAGCACACATAATAACATGAAATAACACTTTGGAATGA
>NZ_JXYY01000021.1:0-18703 GCF_016082235.1 Spiroplasma sp. hyd1 | reverse complement strand
AAAAAGGGTATCGCAAGAAGTCTATTGTAAATGCAAGCAAGATAAAATACATATAATGGGAAAAAGAATTAAAGATGCTAAGACAATTAAATGATGATTAAACTAAATTAAGTTTTTCAAGGTTAAATTAAAATATTGTTCTAAAAAAAATAATTTTTTGTATGTTTTATCAAATAATTTGCAAATTATTTGATAAAACATATTTATTGAATTCTTTTTATATATATTTTTTTCTTTTTGTTAGAATTAAAAACATAGAATTATAGAACAATCTAATTATTGATTTTTTATAATTTTTGTTTTAAATACATTATATTGAAAAATATTTCACACGTACTATATAAATTATTTAGAAAGGAAAATAACATATATGAAAAAACTATTAAATATTTTAAGTGTAGTAACTTTAACTGGTGTAGGGACAAGCGGTGTTACCGCTTGTAAAGATAATGTTATTGATAAGAAGGATAAAAATAACGAAGAAAATAAAAATGAGGAAGAAAAGGCAGTAAAAAATTTTAATGATATTTCTTTAGCTCAAGATGAAATTGATGAAGGTTTCTGACAATACATTGCTCATCAGGTGAAAGATATTTTTAATTATGAGGAAAATGAATATTATGATATTGCAAGAAATTATATCCAACAAACACTTAACCTTAATGGGATAATGGATTCTTTATATGCCATCGGAACGCAGAAAGTAATAGAGGACCTAGATTCAGCGGGGGAATAAATTAATGGTCTTCTTCCTGGCGATAGTTATCTAAACAATGAATTAATTACGGCAAAAGCGTTTTATGTTGTTTTTGAATCATTTGAGTTATCGGGGCAATTTAAAATGTTAGTTCAAATATATGGTTAGAAATACTAATTTAAGCAAAGTAAAAAAACAAACTATTTTTTAAATAGTTTGTTTTTTATCATATAATTTAATTAATATAGCAAATGCAACTAAAACTTGCATTTGTTTTTTTGATGATGTTAAAATTGTTTGTTTTAGAATAATTAATTTGATATAAATTTGCAGAAAATTTCCAAATTTAATATAAATTACAAAATGTGCAAAGAAAATTGTAAAGTTTTATCAAAAAAATAGAATGAAGTTATAACATATTAGAAATATGTTAAGTTGATTTAATGTTTTAGTTTAATTGGTAAAAAGGTGTTTTTAACACAAAAATTTTTAAATAAATAAGAGACTTGTAATTCAAATAATGAACTAATGAAAATACAATAATTAGCAGGGAGGGGTAAAATGAATAATGTTTTATCTTTAAATACAGGAGATTATATTTTAAATTTTTTTAAAGAATTTATTGGAACTTCGGCAATCTTAATTGGATTATTTGCGCTTATTGGTTGTTTATTACAACGAAAGAAATTTACAGAAACTATTTCAGCAACAATTAAAACAATAATTGGATTTTTAATTATCGGTGGTGGTGCTGGTATTTTAGCAGGAGCAGTTGGTAAACTAGGGAACGCTTTTAATTTATTATTTAGTATTAATGGAATTATTGCTAATAATGATGTTATTCCAGGGTTATTCTTAAATGTCTTACCAAGAATTGTTTTAGCGGAATCATTAATTATGATTTGTGCAATGCTGTTAAATATCTTATTAGCTCGCATTACATTACATAAATATATTTATTTAACAGGTCATGTTTTATTTTATTTATCAGTAATGTTTGCTAGTGCTTTAAATTTAGCTGGATTAAATTTACAAGAAGATTTACCAATTATTGTTATTACGGGGTCATTATTTGTTTCATTATGAATGATTATTTCACCAGCGTTTTTAAATAAACATGTTATCAAAATTACAAAATCAAATACATTAGCAGTTGGTCATACTGGTTCATTGTCATATTTGTTTTCAGCATGAGTTGGTATTTTAATTGCAAAAATAAGTAAAAAACCACTTAAATCAACAGAGGAAATTAATTTTCCAAAAGGACTAAGTTTTCTACGCAATACTAATATTGCAATTGCAATGTTCTTTTTATATTTAATTATTTACTTTACGGCCTGAGGGGTTAAAGGTTATGATGCTTTAGTTAACGCCAATGTTATTGCTAATAACCAAGATGTTTTTGTGCAAGGGTTATTACAATCATTTTTGTTTGCTGCTGGGGGTTGAAGTGTTACTAATTGGAGTTAGAATGTTTATTGCTGAAATTGTTCCTTCGTTTAAAGGAATTTCTCAGAAGTTAGTCCCTAATGCCAAAGCGGCCTTGGATTGTCCAACAATGTTTCCTTATGCGCAAAATGCTGTTTTAATTGGTTTTATTGCGTCATTTATTGGTGGAATTTTTGGAATGGCAATTACAATTGGGATTGTCCATAGTATTGGTCTTCAAGATTCAAGGATTATTGGATGAGCAATTGTAATCCCCCAAGTATTGTTCCGCATTTTTTTGTTGGCGCAACAGCCGGGGTTTTTGGTAATGCACATGGTGGAATTTTAGGAGCTATCTTTGGTCCATTTATTAATGGGATTTTAATGAGTTTCATTCCATTTTTATTCTTTGGGTTAAGATATATGCAAACATTACCTAATGTTGATGGTAGTTTAAATGTCTTAACGTAAGGAGATAGTGATTTCTTATTGGAATTACCAATTGCTGCGTTAGGGCAACTAGTTGGGCGAAAAACGAGTTTATGATTATTACCATTAATTGCTATTATGCTTTAAATGTTATTTCCAATTATTAATTTAGTTACTTTTTTATCTCGTAAAAAAATGGTAATAAAAATTTAACTTCAATAACAACAAACAAAAAAGTTTCAGCAAACAATTCAGAAAGTTTATTATCGATAAATAAAACAGTTAACTTACAGCAACGCAATAAACTTGTTGCTGTTTGTGGGTAAGGTTTAGGATCGTTCCTGATAATTGAAATGAATATTAAAAATGTTATTGAAGAATTAAAATTAGAAAATATCGAAGTTAGTCACACGAATATTAATGCGTTTGATCCAAATGATCAGAACATTCTGGCTGTTATTTGTGGTTCGGATTTAGTTAATTCGATTTCTTATCAAGATAAAATTGTTTTAGATAATTTATTAGATGATAATGAATTAAAAACTAAGTTAATTGAATTTTTAAAAGCTTATGAATAAGAAGTTTTTATTAACCCCATCAATTTATTGTGCCGATACCACTAATTTTTATACAGAAATTAAAAAATTACAAACAATAGGTATTAATTGAATTCATTTTGATGTTATGGATGGTGTTTTTGTTCAAAACTATGGTTTAGGTCCAAAACAACTTAATGATATTAAAAAACATTATCCAAATTTAACAATTGATGTTCATATAATGGGGATTAATTTATTCAACAAACTCCCATTATTTGTTCAAGCTGATTATATTACTTTTCATTGAGCAAGTGTTAAAGATTACCAAGAAGCTAATGAATTAATTACAATAATTAAACAACAACACTGCAAAGTGGGGATTGCGTTAGATTTACTAAATGATATTTTTGAAATTAGTGATCTTTTGTCAAGAATTGATTTAATTACCATTATGGCAATTAAACCGGGCTTTGTTGGTCAAAGTTTTGAACCAATCGTATGACAAAAAATTAAGAAGATTAAAATCCTAAAACAGTAGCAGCCACATTTATTATTTCAAATCGATGGGGGAGTACGCTGAAATAATATTCAGCAATTAATTACAAATGCGGTTGATTTAATTGTTGTTGGGTCTTTATTATTTGGAGAACAAGAATATCAAAATGTTATTGATAAAATTAATAAATTAAAAATTTTGTAAAATAGGATTAACATTAATCCTATTTTTTTAAAATAATATTAAATTCACTAACAGTTGTAAAGTAATAATATTTTCGTAAATTATTATATCAAAAGACAAACCTTATTAATCTATTTGTTATGGAAATAAAATTATTTTATTATTTTAAAACTAATAATATTTGTTTTGCAATTTAATTAAGAAAAAGAAAGGAAATAAAAAATGCGCAAAATATTAGTAATATTAGGAACTCTTGCAATGTCAGGTTCTACAATTTTACCTAGCATTGTTACTAATCTTACTTTAAAACAAAATAAATTAGCAATAAATCAATTAGCAATAAATAAAAATCCATCATCAGAAATACCTTCATTGCTTGGCAAAGTCAAATATTTGTCAGATTTGAAAATAAGACTAAATTTTGATCGTGAAAATATTCTATATTTTAAGGATCGCCTTGGGAATGTTTTCTATGAAGAAGGGAATAGTATTTATAACTTGAAACGTGATTGATTATCTTGACCAAAAAAACTTGATCAAATTAGATCAAAAGTAAACATAATAAAAGCAGATAGTGACGACAATGTTTACTTTGGAACAGAAAATGGGATATATAAACTAAGTGCTATTTTTAAAACAATAACTAAAATTAAAGAAATAACGCAATCGGTTAAGTCCCTTGCATTTGATAAAAGTGATAACATTTATATTGGAACAGAACAAAATGTGTATTATTTTAATCAAATAACAAAAACAATGACAAATCTTTTTGAAGGTTGAGTTGATACGATATCAGTTGATAAAAATGATAATTTGTATATTGCTGCTAAAAACGGCGTTTATAAATTAGCCGCTAGAGCAATGAATATTGTGGAATTGCCATATCCTAGTTATTATAACGAAAATGAATTATCATTAAATTTTTCTAATAATAAGGCTTTTAATGAAAATTGAACTTCGGAATATTCAAGATTACTTAATTATCCTGCTGGTATATATCAGTCTTATAAAAATAAAAAAATAACATTAAAAGTATTATATACTTTTAATCTTGGAACAATTAATCCATTAAATTATGAAAAACTTGAATTTATAGGAAATAATTCTGAATTTTATTCAAAAATAAGTTGAGGGAATGATCCATTTAAGGGGAAAAATCCAAATGAATTTAATGGTTCATTATTAAAAGAAAAAATTTTAAATAAAAATTTATCTTCTAATAATTTTATTGTTTTGAACAATAACAATTTAAAAAAATGTTTTGAAATTCAAAATTTTAATCTTAATTATACATTATGAGGAAATAAAATTTGAGGAAAACAATTTATTATTTTAAGTTATTATTTTGAAAATGGGAATTATTATTTGCAATTTTCAGTTGGATATAATGTCTTAACAAAAGGAATGTACCGTGGCGGCGGTGGAATCTGAATGGGCTTTGGCCATGGCCTTAGATTATATAATGATTAAAAAGGAGGAAAGATAGAAACAATTATTGAATGTTATTACATAATATGAATTTAATAAAGTTAATATTGCTTTTTGTCGAAGGACTTGAAATTTCACAAGAAAATTCAGGATAATTTTACGATAGAATATTTAATTTAATAAATATTATAACTTAAAAGTATAAGAATTATAAATTAATTCTTATACTTTTAATATTGCAAAATCTGGATTTGGAATAAGTTTATAGGTCCCCAAACTTTTATGCTAACTTTGCTTTTAATTAATTTACTTTTTTAAAAAAATAGGTATAATTTTAATTGAAAGAAATTATTGATAAAAATAATTGCTCAGAGAAATAGTGGTCGGTGGAAACTATTACCCTTTTAAACAGTGTTGACAACTTCATTATAAAAATTTAATAGATTTTGACAAAATAAAGCGCATTAACTAAAAGATAATGAAATAGGATGGCACCGCGATTTTTCGTTCCTAAGAAATCTTTTAGTTTTTTATTTAGAGAGGAAAGAAAGTTATGAATATTCAAAAACCACGGGGAACCGAAGACATCTATTATGAAAAAGCTAGTGAATTAAGTGCATTAGAATTAATTTTACGAGATATTGTGATGCAGTATAATTACCATGAAATTAGAACACCAATCTTTGAAGCAAAGGATTTATTTGTTCGTGCTGTTGGCAATGAAACTGATATTGTGACTAAAGAAATGTTTGAATTATTAGATAAAAAAGAACGTGAATTTGTGTTGCGCCCAGAAGCAACCGTGCCTGTGATTCGTAGTATTTTAGAAGATAAATTATATGGGAAATATGAATTACCATTAAAATTGTTTTATCTTGGGAGTATGTTTCGTTATGAACGACCACAACATGGGCGATTACGACAATTTAATCAGTTTGGTGTTGAAGTTGTTGGGGTAAAAAATTACTTATTAGATGTTGAAGTAATCTTACTTGGTTATAATCTTTTAAAAGCGCTTGGTTTATCAAATCTTACTTTAAAATTAAATTACTTAGCAGTTGGGGCAGAACGGACAAAATACATTGCAGTTTTAAAAACGTTTTTAAAAACACAAGATTTATGTGCTGATTGTGCTATTCGGGTGAAAAAAAATCCATTGCGAGTATTAGATTGTAAAATTGATAATAAAAAATTTGATCAAGCTCCCAAAATTTATGATTATTTAACAGAAAGTGATCAAACCGAATTTAATAATTTACAAAATATTTTAACAAAATTAGCAATTCCATTTGTATTAGATCATAAATTAGTCCGCGGGTTAGATTATTATACGTCACTTGTCTTTGAAGTTGTTGTTGATAAACAAGAACGAGAATTAACGTTATTAGGCGGGGGGCGATATGACCAATTAGTAAATAGTTTTGAACCTAGTTTAGATTATCCAGCAGTTGGTTTTGCGCTAGGATTAGAACGATTATTATTAACGTTAACAGAAAATGAAATTAAGTTAGCAGATGAACCTTATTTAGATGTTTATTTAATTTGTTTATCTGATCATGCCCGTTATTTTGCATCATCATTGTTATTACTATTACGCGGAAGTGGTTTTCGTGCTGATTGTGATTATTTATCACGTAGTGTTAAAGCACAGTTTAAATCATTAGAACGGTTAAAAGCAAAGAATGCAATTATTATTGGTGATGAAGAATTGAAAAAGAATGTTGTTAAAATTAAAAACCAAACAACTGGTAAAGAGCAAGAAGTTAAGTTTGAAAAAATTATTACATTTTTAAGTAAGGAGAATAAATAATGAAGAGAACACACACCTGTGGGGAATTAACATTAAAGAATGTTCAAACAAAAGTTGTTTTAGAAGGATGAGTGGCAAAAAATCGCCGTATGGGAGGCATTATTTTTTTAGATTTACGTGATTGGGAAGGTATTACTCAAATTGTGGTTGAACCGAAACATCCTCAGTATGAGATGATAAACAGTATTCGTAATGAATTTGTTATTCGTGTTGAAGGAGTTGTTGTTGAACGAAAAAATAAGAACTCAGAGTTAAAAACAGGTGAAATTGAAATTAGTGTAACAACAGTAACAATTTTATCAAAAGCACAAACGACCCCTTTAATTATTAATGATGTTACTGATGCTTTAGAAGATGTCCGAATGAAATATCGTTACTTAGATTTACGCCGCCCAGTAATGCAACAAAAAATTATGTTACGAAATCATTTAATCAATATAATTCGCCAGTTTTTACAAGAACAAAAATTTATTGATATTGAAACACCAATTTTAAATAAATCAACCCCAGAAGGAGCGCGTGATTTTTTAGTGCCATCACGACAAAGTTTACATAATTTTTATGCCTTACCACAATCACCACAGTTATTTAAACAATTGTTAATGTTAGCTGGCTTTGATAAGTACTTTCAAATTGCAAAATGCTTTCGTGATGAAGATTTACGAAGTGATCGCCAACCAGAATTTACCCAATTAGATTTGGAAATGAGTTTTGTTGAACGAGAAGATATTTTTGTGTTAGTTGAAGCATTATTTAAAGTTGTGATGGCTGAAGTAATGAACGTTAAAATTAAAACGCCATTTATGCAAATGAATTATGATGATGTAATTGAAAAATATGGAACAGATAAACCAGATATGCGTTATGATTTACAATTGTTTGATGCAACAACTATTTTTGCTCAAACAACTTTTAGTATTTTTGCTAATGCCTTACAAAATAATCTTAGTTTAAAAGGGATTTTTATTCCACATTTAGTAACAAAAAAACAAGTAGAAGAATTAACTCGCATTGCGCAACAGAATAAAGCAAAAGGATTAGCATGAGTTAAACAAGAAAATAATGTATGAGAAGGGTCAATTGCAAAATTTATTAGTGATGCTGAAAAAACAGCATTATTAAAAATTAGTAATAATCAAACGGGAACGTTCTTTTTTGTTAGTGATGAAAAGAGTGTTACTTGCCAAGCATTAGGAGCGGTTCGGGTTGAATTGGCAAAGATGTTTGCTTTAATTCCACCGAATGAATATCATTTCTTATGAATTGTTAATTGGCCATTGTATGAATGATCGGATGAAACAAATCGTTATGAAGCAGCTCATCACCCTTTTACAGCACCAACAACAGAATATTTAAATAATTTTGAACAAAATTTAGCAACTGCCCGTGCTAATGCTTATGATTTAGTCTTAAATGGTTATGAAATTGGTGGGGGAAGTATTCGAATTCATCAAAGTGAGATTCAACAAAAAATGTTTCAATCATTACAATTAAGTGCTAAAGAAATTGAAAGTAAATTTGGATGATTCTTAAATGCTTTTAATTATGGCATACCACCACATGGGGGGATTGCCTTTGGTCTTGATCGATTAGCAATGATTTTAACAAATAGTGATTCAATTCGTGATGTAATTGCTTTTCCGAAGAATGCTTCGGGAAGTGATCCAATGACAGAAGCACCAAGTTCAGTTGATTCAAAACAATTAGATGAATTAGGAATTAAGTTAAAATAGAAAGATTTAAAATAAAGAAGGAATTAAAATGTCAACGTATGAGGAAATGTTGTTAATAACAAATAACAGCATATATCAGTTTGCACCAAATGTGATAGCTAAACTTGGTAATTTAACAAAGAATAGTTATCGTAAAAAAATTAAGTTTAAAAAAGAACTTTATTTTTTTGAGTATTTTGACCAAAAGATTATTTTTTATAAAATGAATGACTTAACAATAACAAAAATTAAGCAAATTTCATTGCCACAAGCATTAATAATAAAGTGTGTTAATTTTTCACAATCAACAACAGAAGAACTTTTGGTATATTATTTGTATCAAAAAAAAGACCAAGTAGGAATTTATTTAGCTTATTATAATTTATCGACAAATCAACAAACCGTTATTTTTGATGAGAAATTACAACTTAATGAAATTTTTGCTAGTTGCTCATTATTTGAAAGTGAATATTTAGTGGTTACTTTTCCAGAAGATAATACTAAAAAATTAATTCGGTTCCATAATTACCAATGAGATATTATTGCTTCGTTTCGAGATGATGAAACTAAAAATGTGCTAATGATGGTTATTAATAACTATTTATATATTGCAATTGATTTGGTTTTATATCGGATGACAAACTCTTTAAAACCAACATTAGTTGTTGAAACGCTTTTTGAAAAGCAGAGCATTATCGGTTTAACGGCTAGTTCGACATGGGATAATAACCGTTATTTTTATTTACTTTTAAATGATGGTAGTTTATATCGTAATAATATTTTAACTAATGATTTAACATTAATAACAAAGCTTACTATTAATAATAATGTTGTTTTAACTGTTCAGTTAATTACCTTTTGGAAGAGCAATCTTCTTATTGCTGGCCAACAAACACAAGGTGATTTAAAAACTGATATTTTATTTTTTATTACACAAAATAAAAATATTACTATTCAAAAATTAGAAACTAACCTTAATATTACCGAAATATGAGGATAATGTTCTATTTTTTTGTCTTTTGAGATGAAATATGAAGATAATATTTAACTAATATCTTAAAATATGTTAAAATATTATAGGAATTATAGGGTAATTAATAGAATATAAAAGGAGGAGTTTCAAATGCCGTGATGAGCAGGACTTATTATAGGAATTGGTTGTTTAGTTATTGGTGGGGTATTAGGATTTTTAATTACAAAAAAAATTGTACAAAAACAATTACGTGATAATCCTCCAATTACTGAAAAACAAATTCGGGCAATGTATATGCAAATGGGAAGAAAACCTTCTGAAGCAGACATTAAAAAAGTAATGAATTCAATGAAACGAGCTAAATAATTTTGTTGAAGAACTTTATTAATTTTTTGCAAATGTAATCTTAAACATCAATTAATAAAACAAATCTTTGTAATAAGAGATTATAAATTTTATTAATTGATGTTTTTTAATTTTGCAAAAGTTATTGTAAAAATTATTTTCATAATAAAAGATATATAATAGTTGTAATAGTTGATGGTTAGGGATTAAACAAAACAACAGGAGAGAAAGAAATAGTTATGAAAAAAATTTTAAGTTTAGTAAGTGTATTAATAATTAGTGAGACAAGTATGCCAACGTTTATTACCGTTAGCAAATATGAAAAACAAAATAATGGTACTAATACAAAAAATTATACTATTAATGGTAATGATGAACGTATTAAAACTGATGAAGAGGATAATTTTAGTTATTTTGAGCTTTTGTTAAAACCAGAAACTTTTGAAAATTTAGCACACATTTATTATTCAAATAAGAACGATAAACGGTTATTTAGTAACGCTTTTCTAGAATTTGCTAAAAAAAATATAACCGGAATATATGGGAATTCGCCTGACTATGCTCTTGGGGAAGCTATATGAGATCATTGAAATGAAATTATTGAGGTATATAAGAACAGTTCTAAAGACAAAAGAATAAAAATTAATTATAGATTATATACTTCTGTGATTTCTATGAATATTGATCATTTTAATGCTTCCATTGCCCCTAATGACACAATATTATATCCAAATTCATATGTTAAAAAATTAAATGATGATTTTAAAAGTGATTTAATAAAGTGAGAAAAAGTTGGTCTAGGAATCATTGAAGATAACAATAATAATTATATTTTTGATAGAATTAAAGTTCAATATCCTAATTTAAATATTAATGATATTGAAATTATAAAAAAAGAAAAACTTTTGAGTTTTAGTGAAGGTTTTTTATTAAAATTAAAAATAAAAGATAATTCTAAAATTTATTCAATAGGAAATATAAAAAATGATTTTATTTTTAATACTAAAGTTAATTTGAAAAAAATCAATGATATTCTTGTTAATGATCCAAAAGTACAATTATGATTATATAATTTAAAAGATTGAAAAAAAAGAATAAAACGTGAAATTATAGAAGATGTTCCTAAACTTTCTGAGGCTCAAAAGAATATATGAAGAGATAACGTTGCAGAACAAATGAAAAGCTATATTAGAGATTGAGGCTATATTTTAAATCTAATAGAAATTGATTTAAAAATAGAAAAATTAAATAATTCAATAAATAATTTAAAAAAAGATATTGACAATCTTAAACGAGAAATTAATAGAATAAATAAAAAGATTGATTCAATTTTAAACCCTTCTGATAAATACTGTAGTACTACAACAAAAGTTGCTAGTCAAATAACTAAATATATTCCTCATTTTGGGGAAATTTTAAGTGAAGTATTTGGAGTAATGTCTGTTTTGTGTCAAGTTTAAAAAGATTTAGTTTACTTAGGTTTATCGTTTACAATTTGTTATACAGAGTAATAAGTGTAGTTTGATATTAAATAAAATAAATGTTTAGTATAAATGAATTTTTTAAAAAGACTGATTAGAACTCAGTCTTTTTAAATGATAAAAATAGTTTTAATTATGGGGTATTTTTTTCAAGTTAAAATTGTAGTATAATATATAAGTAAAAACATATGGGGGTTTTAATAATGGGGGATATGAAAAAAGTCATTGATTATTGAGATGATTATGATCCAAATGAATTTGATCCAGCAAAACGTCCAACTTCAATTGTTAAAACAAATGCTGATGAAATTCGTTTGGAACGAAACATTGTTAACAATGTTGAGACCACGGATGACTATGAAACATTTTCATATTATAATAATAAATTTAATGTTAATCAAAACCAGGATGATGAGGTTTTTAATGAAAGTAATAGTTATGATGAATTAGCAACCGATGAGGAACTTGAAAGTTTATCAAATCGATCAGAAAAAATAGTTGAAATTGATCAATCAGAAGAACTAAATGATTTAGATGAATTAAATTTAAATAATGAAAACCGTTTTGTCCCTCTTGACGAAAACGATACCCTTGAACCAGTTTTAAATGTTAACCAAATTTATGATCGTTGACAAAAATCAAAAACTAATTTGGTTACACGAAAATTAGATGTTCTTCGTAATCGAGTACAAGAGCCGCGTGTTGAAGGCCGTCGAAAATATAGTTTTCTTGTTCCTGAGACATTAGAAGAATTACTTAATAAACCAGCAAAAGTTGTGTTGGATGCAACACCTCGTGCTGGTGGGGATGAAATTTATTCGGAAAAAAAATACTTTAATAATGCTGATTTATTGTTAAAAGTGCAAGGAGAAGATGCTGTTAAACCAAAATGTAATGATTTAGGAACTAATCCAAATCATGAAAATTTAACTTTTACAGAAGAAAATATCACAACTATTCTTGATGAAAATGCAATAAATCATAATCCTGCGTTGAGTGATATCTTAAAGAATGCAAAGAAAAACATTGCAATTAGTAAAGAAGAAGCAATTTTTATTGATGAAAATGATGTTTTAGACCCTGACCATTTAAGTTATGAACAACGATTACGATTATTAAAATTAGCAGCTGATCCAAATAATGAGGAACGAAAAAAACTGTTACAAATGAAGCTAAACAATGGTAGTTTAAGTTCATTATCAGAAATTGTTAAAAAGCAACTACAAAGAATTAATGCAGGTGAAATTGAATTAACCGAAGAAAAAAACCAAAAGTAAAGCTGATGGGCAAAATAACCTTTGATCGCCTAGACAAATCAGTTTTTATTTTATGAAAAAAACTAATTTTTATTAATAGACTCTATTAATGTTGTTATTTTCAAGTTATAATAGGATAAATGAGTACAAGCAAAGGATGATTGAAATGATGTTAGGAAATAGTGAAATTGCCTTTATTTTAATTGGATTTTTTGTTGCAATTAATATTATTGTGTTAATTTTTTTAATTGTTTCTTATCGAAATATTTTAGTACCAATTCCAAATTTAAATAATACTCCTAGTCAAACAATGACATCTTTAGAAGTAATTGATCGTTATTTAACCAAAAAGAAAATTAGTGGGTTAAAAGTAGTACGAAAACCACATCAAGTGTTAATTACTAATTCTTATAAAAAGAAAACGTTTTATATTAATGATTTACAATTATTTAATCAGTCTTATTTTTTATCAGGGATAGGGTTAGATTATGTTTTAGGACGTACTTTTTTTGCTACACAGTTACACTTAAAAAATCGTCATATACGAACAATGAATTTTTTATTATATGTGGCACCGCCATTATTATTGTTTTTATTTTTCATATTATCAATTCTTATTATTATTTTTTATGTTTTAATAAAAGTGGATCCAAGTTTACTAGATTTTAATTTTTTTTATTTCATTGAACATTATGGCATTTTAAATTTAATCTTAATTTTTATTATTGCAGCTTATTTAATTTTATTAGGTTTTAATGGCCATTTTAAACAAAACTTAGAAAATTTGTATGAAACAGAAATGCGTCCATTTGTTAAGAAAGAATTTCCCGAATTATATGATGATTGAATTATTGCTCGTAGTTATGCTCGTGGAATTCAATTTACCTATTTATTTGGTTATAATTTTATTTTTAAACAGATTTATAAATATACTGGTCCATTTGGTTTATAAGAAGAGGGTAGGGGAGTTTTGTTATGAAAGTTATTTTTCATATTGATATGAATAGTTTTTTTGCTAGTTGTCACCAAGCATTAGATCCCCAGCGGGAATTAAAACCATTAGTGGTATCTTCACCCTCACGAAGAGCGATTGTGACAACAGCAAATTATGCGGCACGAAAATTAGGAATTAATAGTCCAATGCCCCTTTATAAGGCAAAAGAAATTTATCCTAATTTAGAAATTGTTAATCATGATTTTGGGTTATATGTTGAATTTGCCCAAAAATTATTTGATTTTATTAGTTCGCATTATACTAATCAAATTGAAGTTGCTTCAATTGATGAATGTTATATTGATGTAACAGATATTTATTTAAAATATGGTTCAGCAATGCAATTAGCAGTTGACATGCAACAAAATGTTTTTCAACAGTTAGGGTTACCAAATAGTATTGGTATCTCATATAATAAATCTTTAGCAAAAATTGCTAGTGATTTAAAAAAACCAATGGGAATTACGTTAATTCGTCCAGAAGATGTTCCAAATCTTGTTCATCCGTTACCGGTTAATAAACTATTTGGAATTGGTCAACAAACAACAAAACGGTTAAATGCGCTTGGAATTATGACAATTAAAGATTTAGCAGAGTTTCCTGATTTTGCCTTATTAGAGACAATCTTGGGTAAACCGGCAAGTAGGTTTGTAGAACGAGCAAAGGGTGGGGGAAGTGATGAATTATTATTGGAGCATAATCAGTTAAAACAAATTGGCAATGAAACAACGGTAGAATATGATTTGGTTAACTTTGAAGAAATTAAAAATAAAATTTATTTATTAGCAAAGCATGTAAGTCAACGTGCACAAAAAAGAACAATGGTTGGTAATGTTGTTTATGTTACTTTAAAAAATAGTAATCGAAAACGTTTTACCAAGCAGCAAAGAATCCAAAACTATACTAATCTGCTAGATGAGATTTATTCAACTGCCTATTAGATTGTTTGACCAATTTTGAACAGGTGAACCAATTCGATTAATTGGGGTTGGGTTACGAGGAATTATTAGTAAATATGATATTAAAGAGCAAATTTCTCTTGATGCATTACCCAACTTGCAAGTTGAAAGTTCAACAGTTAAGTTAATTAAAGAAATTAATAAAAAATATCGCAAAGATATTTTATTAACTGGTCAAAAAAAAGCATTTTATATCATTTTCCATATTTAAATGATCAAATTATTATTGGGAAGTTTTGTTCAATTGCTAAAAATGTTAAATTTCTAATGAATGGTGCTAATCATAATTACCAGAATTTTTTAAGTTATCCATTAGCATTTTTAACTGACAAAATTTAATTACAACGCTTCGGGAAAATACCCCACAAAAAGGAAATACAGTTATTGGTCATGATGTTTGAATTGGCTATAATGCCATTATTTTACCTGGTGTTAACATTGGCACTGGTGCTGTAATTGGGGCTGGTAGCGTTGTAACAAAAAATATCCCCCCTTATGCTATTGATCCAGCCAAGGTAATTAAATATTGCTTTACAGAACAAATCTTAACAGAAATAATGAAATCAGAAAAATAAAAGTTATAAAAAAGAAAAAGATAATAAAAAGAAAAGGGGAGTACAGTAATTTAATCTGTTAAGAACCCCTTTTCTTTTTATTATCTTTTTCTTTTGCCATTGCCTTAATAACTGCTTTTTCAATTAAATCTTCAATTTCATCAGTTGTTAAGACAACAGTTTTATTATTTGTTTTATTGGTGGAATTAGCATTAGTAGTTTTTGGTTTCGGTTTTTTGGTAGTAGAAATAGTTTTCTTAGAACCATTTTTAGTTGTTTTTGTCCTATTGGTTGCTGTTTTTGTTTTCGATGTGCCTGAGACGACTTTTTTTTCTTGTTCTTCTTGCATTACTTCATTCAATTGTTTTAAATCAATATCATCAAAATTAATTGCTGCTGCTGTTAATTTTTCTTTTTCTGGACTTTTAATCCGTTCAATTCCACGATTAACACGATAAGCATGGTCAATTATTTCTTGTAAACCAGATCCTTGTTGATTGGGAGTAGGGGAAGTGGATTCAGAATTTGTTGTACTTTGTGTCCCATTAACAGAAACACGTAAACGTGCCATTTTAGCTTTAATGTCGTTTTCATCAATACCAACACTTCTCCCCTCTTCACTTTCAATGCCCAGTTTATTTTTAATAGTACTATTATTTTTTTTCGCATTTTCTAAAATATATTGAATTGTGCCTTTTTCCGCCTGTTGTGTTTTTTCTGACTCAGTGGTAGTTGTTGGATTTAGCATTCGAGCCATCTTTGCTTTAATTTTTGTTTCATTTGCACTTGAAATAGCTTTATTACTGTTTTCTGGACATTCATGAATTTTCATGTGAATTGGACAAAATGTTGGTACTCCCATTGTAAACTCCCCTATTCTCTTTATTGTTATCATTATTATAACTTAAAACAGTACCATTTAAAATAGTGTATAGTGTAAAAATAAACAATAAAATTATTTAATAAAATCACATATAAAAACTAGTGTGCCACAGCTAAGATATATGATCAATTATAATAAATATTAAAATCCTTTAACCATAACACGGAAAAAGTTTAAAATCTTAATAATTACAAAAATACCAAATGGAATTAAAATAATTCATGCATCACCTAAAAANGTCATTAATTGTGGTAATACAGCATAAATTGCTTCTTTAACTTTCATCATTGCTTGNCCTAAACCACTTCAAATAGAACCCATTCCATCTGAAATAGTAGGCAAAATCAAATATTGCTTTGTTTGCATAATTCCAACCTCCTATAATTAACTTAAAAAAGTTAACTAAATTAATAGTTAACTTTTTATCGGTTGGCATTTGCAATTTACATAGGAAAGGATTTTGTTAATATTGCGTAAACGTGTATAATAACTTAAAAATGGGAGAACTTTTAAAATGAAAAATAACAAAATCGATTGAACTAAACCTGATCAAGAAGTCGTAACATTTATTAACAACAACACCAAAAGCATATACCCTTTTAGATGACAAAAAGTGATATATTAGCAAGGCTCGAGTACTATTTCCAGATGAAACATTTGTGATGGTTATGAAAATCTTTTTTCCGGGAGAAGTTATTAATAGTGATGAAGAAGGCATTTATGTTCAAACGGGAACTGGGATGATTAAAATTTTAGTTTTACAACCACCAGGTCAAGAAATGGCACCAGCAGGTACGTTTTATTTGACAGACCAAGGATTAAGATTAGGAAAATGATTTGATTGCACTAGTTTTGAAAAAAAATAATATGTTATATAAAATAAGAAATTAAAAATTAGTTTTAAAATATCAATCTTATGGTAAAATGTATTCACTAAATCAAACTAGATTTAGGTTATTTTTATGATATGTTAATAAATTTTAAAAAATATTAATTATATCAAAGATTAATAACCTGTATTAATGAAAATATTAAAAATTTAAAAAATAGTAAAATCAATTTTGAAAAAAATAAATTAGAAAAACCAAATCGAATAAAAAGACAAATAACCCCACTACCATTATATTGACATTCAAATCCAGGCCCTTCTCGAATTAATATTTCAAATGTAATTGCTAGTGTTAATTTAGGAATATTATCAAATAATGATCAAGCAACTATTTTAGAACGAATTTCAGAACAAAACCCTAACCTAGATACAACACAAATTCAAATTAATTTTACTAGATTTAATGAAGATGGTACGCAATTATGAACAATTAGCGTTAGAGAAAATAGTCAAATGTATTTTGGAGAACAAAATGTCCGTTTTTCTATTAGCTCTAATTTATGTGATTTTTTATCACAGCAAGATTTGACTAATATTTTGTTAATTCCTTTATGTACGGTTATTAAAAATACTGATTTAGGAGTATTACCGAATGAGGATCAAACAACTATTTTAGCACGGTTGGCAAACTTAAATCCCAACCTAGATATAACACAAGTAGTTGCTCATTTCATAAGAATTGATGATAATGAAACTTTTATTTGAATAATTGCCCCCTCTGAAAATTCTATTTATACATCAGTGATTCAAGTTTACTTTAGAATTAATCCTACCTTAATGATAAATCATATACAAATTCCAGAAATAAATATTAATGTAGAAAAACAGAAAAAATTAAATAAAATAAATTTTGAACCCTTATCTGAAAATGAAAAAAGAAGTTTTAAAGAAACATTACAACGGATTGGTACAGCAGCAATTAGGGCTGGCATCATTCTTGATAAAGCAAAAATAACGGCTAATGTAATGCCACCTGTAAATGCTAACCATGAACTTGGAGCAAAGGAAATTATTACTTCAAGTTTAATTTCTACTGCTGGGTTGGCTGCTGTTTCCAAAACAACAGGATTATCACCAATCAATGGTTTAAAAACAATTGCTAATTATTTTAGATATAATTTAGTTTCGCCGCCGCTTGAAACAACAGCAGAAACCGCCCAAACAGCGGAACTAGCACCGTTATTGTCATCAGGTGAAACAGCAATGCTAACCACTGCTGGAGAAGAAGCAATCATTGGCGCTGAAACAACAGTTAGTGCAACATTAGCTCCCGAAACATTAGGATTATCAGTTTTAATAGGATTAATCATTGTTGGTACTACCTCATTAATTTGATGATTAAATGATTCTAGTTCACAATTAATTAGAAATAACCACATAGTCAATATAATGAAATTGAGAAATATTATAAAGTTTTCCACGATCAATTAAAAATAGGAATTAATTTATCTAAATGAAAGAAAATAAGTCAAATTTATTATCAATATTATAATAATTATCAAAAATTTTCACATATGGTTAAAAAAGAAATTATTGATTTTTTTATAGAGAAGATCATAGTGGTTGGGGTGGAAGTATTAACGAAAATGATATTGATATTTTAATTAAAGCATTATTTAATAATTTTAATAGACTTCTTGCATTACT